>JAGXAV010000346.1 GCA_018971455.1 Rhodospirillales bacterium | reverse complement strand
GCGCGCGTAGCGGACGAAGAAGGTCTCCCCCTCCGGCGTCGGCAGATCGCGCCCGTCCGTCCATCCGCCGGCCAGCGGCAGGGACCGGAGGCGGCCGCGCTTGCGCCCCATCAACCCGAGTGCGAATGCCACGAGGCGGGTGGCCAGCCGGTAGGCCTGCGGGCGGCGGGCGAACCACGCCCACAGCGCGAGGTTGTGCCGCGCGGTGGCCGGGGTGAGGTGGCGCTCGAATTCCCGCTCGCGCCAGTGGCGCATCATCGCGGGCAGCGGAATCTTCACCGGGCAGACACTCTCGCACTTGCCGCAGAACGTGCTGGCATTGGGCAGGTGGCCGGCCTGGTCCACGCCGATCAGTCCGGGTGTCAGCACGCTGCCCATCGGGCCGGGATAGACCCATCCATAGGCATGGCCGCCGACGGTGAAATAGACCGGGCAGTGATTCATGCAGGCCGAGCAGCGGATGCAGCGCAGCATGTCCTGGAACCCGGTGCCGACCATCGCCGAGCGGCCGTTATCGACCAGGACGACATGGTACTCCTCCGGCCCGTCGAGGTCGCCCGGCCGGCGCGCGCCGGTGGAGAAGGTGGTGTAGACGGAGAAATCCTGCCCCGTCGCCGAGCGCGCCAGCAGGCGCAGCAGCGAGGTCGCGTCCTCCAGGGTCGGCACCACCTTCTCCAGCGTGGCGAGCACGATATGCACGCGCGGCAGGGTCTGGGTGAGATCGCCATTGCCCTCGTTGGTGACGATGACGCTGCTGCCCGTCTCGGCAATCAGGAAATTCGCCCCGGTGATGCCGACATCGGCGGCGAGGAATTTCTCGCGCAGGCGAGTGCGCGCCTCGCTGAGGATGTCGCGTCGCTCGTGGAACACCCGGTCCGCCGGCAGGTCGGTGTGCGACTTGCGGAAGGTCTCCTCCCAATCCTCGCGGTTGAGGTGAAAGGCCGGGCCGATGATGTGGCTCGGCGGCTCGTTGCGAAGCTGGAGGATGTACTCGCCGAGATCGGTCTCCACCGGGGTAATGCCATGGGCTTCGAGATGCTCGTTGATGCCGAGCTCCTCGCTGACCATCGACTTGCCCTTGGTGACGGTGCGCGCCCCCGCCTTGCGGCAGATCTCGAGCACGGCCGCGCGGGCATCATCGGCGGTACTGCACCAATGCACCTGCCCGCCCGCCCGCTCGACATTGGCGGCCCAGGTTTCCAGGTAGAAATCCAGATTGGCCAGGGTGTGGTTCTTGATGTCGCGGCCGATGTCGCGCAGCGCCTCGAATTCGGGCAGCGCCGCCACCGCCGCGGCGCGCTTGGCCGGGTGTTGCGGGCGCGTGCGCGCCAGCGCCTTCTGCAACCCGGCATCGGCCAGCGCGTGGCCGGCATTCTCCTTGAAGGCGGGACTGGTGGCGAGCATGTCTATTCCTTCGCTTCGCCGATCGCCGGCACGTCGCCGGTCATGCCGGCCAGCACCTCGGCCACGTGACGCACCTTCACCGCGCTGCCCTCGCGCTTGAGGCGGCCGGCCATGTTGAGCAGGCAGCCGAGATCGCCGGCCAGCAGCGTGTCGGCGCCCGTGGCGGCGATGTCCCGGGTCTTGTCGGAGACCATGCGCACCGAAATCTCCGGGTATTTCACGCAGAACGTGCCGCCGAATCCGCAGCACGTCTCCGGCTCCGCCATTTCCGCGAGCCGCAATCCATCGACGGTGCCGAGCAGCGCGCGCGGCTGGGACTTGATGCCGAGTTCGCGCAGGCCGGAGCAGGAATCATGGTAGGTCGCCGTGCCGGCATAGGCGGCCTCGACGCGCGTCATGCCGCGCACATCGACCAGAAACGAGACCAGCTCATGCGTCTTTGCCGCCAGCGCCTCGGCGCGCACGCGCAAATTGGGGTCGTCATCGAACAGGCCGGGAAAATGCCGGCTCAGCATGCCGCCGCAGGAGCCCGAGGGCACCACCACGTAGTCGTACCCGCCGAACGCGTCGATGATGCCGGCGGCCATGTCGCGCGTCGTCGCGCGGTCGCCGCTGTTGTAGGCGGGCTGCCCGCAACAGGTCTGCGCGCGCGGCACCTCCACCTGGCAGCCCGCCGCCTCGAGCAGCCGGATCGCGGAAAACCCCACGGTCGGACGATGCAGATCGACCAGGCAGGTAACGAACAGGGCGACGCGGGGCTTGGTTTGGCTGTCGGACATGACGCTCACAATAGGCCAGGTTGCGGAAAAGACGAGCCCTCCTGCCCGCGCGCCAACCCGAGGCGTGCGCGGGCGATGGCGACGTAGCTGGGATCGAGTTCGATGCCGATGCCGTGCGCTCCCTCGGCGCGGGCGGCGAGCAGGGTGGTGCCGGTGCCCATGAACGGGTCGAGCACCACCGCTCCGGGCCGGCCGTGCAGCCGGATGCACCAGGCCGGCAGCGCGAGCGGAAACGTGCCCGGATGGTGGAATTTCTCGGCCCTGCTCTGCACCGTGTCGTAGGGGATGAACCAGGTGTTGCCCCGGCACCGCAGATCGCGCGCGTGGCCGCGGCGGGCGATGTTGGACTTGTCCTTGAACGGCACGCCGATCGCCAGCCGGTCGAGCCGCACATCGCCGGTCAGGGTGAGGTGGAAGATGTGCTCATGGGCATGGTTGAGGAAGCGTGCCCCACCCACCGGCTTGTAGTGGCCGATCGAATCGCCGGGTGTCGCGATCGATTTGATCCAGGTGATATGGTTTTGCAGCACGAAGAGCGGGCGCAGCCGCACGATCAGCTCGAAGGGCAGCCAGGGCCGGCGCGAGGAGCCGGATATGTTGAGGAAGAACGAGCCGTCCGCCCGCAGCACCCGGCGCAGGGCGGTCGCCACCGCCACCATCCAGTCGAGATACTCCTCCTCGCCACGGCGGTCGTCGTACTGGCGGTAGCCGAGGCCGAGATTGTAGGGCGGCGAGGTCACGACGACATCGACGCTCGCCGCCTCCAGCTCCGGCAGCAACGCCAGGCAGTCGCCGGTGCGAATGTCGCTCACGGCCTCGGCCAACGGCGGTGCAGCCATAGCCAGGAGTCCGGCCGCGCCCGGATCCAGGCTTCCAGGCGCAGGTTGATGGCCAGGGTGAGGGCCGCGACATCGGCGCGGCGGTCGCCGCTGGCCGGCAGCGGCAGCGGCGGCTCGCAGACGACGCGCAGGCGTGCGGGGCCGAGGCGCTGCACATGGGCCGGCACCACCGGACAGCCGAAGCGCAGCGCCAGGGCGGCGGCGGCCGGCGCGGTCATCGCCGGGCGGCCGAGGAAGGGCACCGCGATCCCGTCATTCATCTTCTGGTCCACCAGCATGCCGACCCGCCCGCCGCCGGCGAGATGGGCGAGCGCCGCCC
>JAGXAV010000345.1 GCA_018971455.1 Rhodospirillales bacterium | reverse complement strand
AGCTCACCGACAGCGCGCAGGCGGCGGTGGCCGGCGCGCGCTGCGTGGTGACCGATGCGTGGCTGAGCATGTCCGACGATCCGCAGAGCAACCGCCACAACCTGCTCGCGCCGTACCAGGTGAACGCGGCGCTGATGGCCCAGGCGGCGCCGGACGCCATCTTCATGCATTGCCTGCCCGCCCATCGCGGCGAGGAGGTGACGGCGGAGGTGATCGACGGGCCGCAATCGGTGGTGTTCGACGAGGCGGAGAACCGGCTGCACGCGCAGAAGGGCGTGCTGGCCTGGGCGCTGGGGGCGGCTCGGTAAAGCCCATGGCGGCCGCCATTGCGCGGCCGTCCGATCGCCTTCTACACTCCTGCCTCAAGTAGAAATAACACAGGAGGGGGGTGCCATGGGCAATCGCGCGCGCAATTCGGGCGGGCGTTTCGTGCGGCTGCTGGCGGCGATGGCCATGGCGGCGCTGGTCGCAGGGCCGGCGGGCGGGGCGCGCGCGCAGGACGGGTTGTGGCATGGGCGGGTCGGGGCGCCGCAGTACAAGGGGCGGATGTTCCCGCCCTGGTCGGGCGGGACCAACACCGACGTGGAGGCCAAGGGCTTTGAGTTCACGGTGCCCGAGGTCAACAGCCTCGCCGATTTCCATGGCGACATCTCGAACCCGGCGCTGGTTCTCTACATCGCCGGCAATTATTATTTCGCCATGGCGCCCCTGGTGCATGCCTTCGAGGCGGCCAATCATGCGTTCAAGGGCCGCATCTTCTACGAGACGATTCCGCCGGGCCTGCTGCTGCGCCACCTGAAGGCGGGCGGGCGGATCACCTCCGGCAACATGACCTTCCTGGCCAGGCCCGATGTCTATCTGGCCGGCCTGAAGAAGGTGCAGGCGCTGATCGCCGACGGCACGCTGGTCGGCAAGCCGGTCGCCTACGTCACCAACGATCTGGCGATCATGATCCCCAGGGACAATCCCGGCCACATCGCCGGGCTCGATGATCTGGGCCGGCCCGGGGTGCGGCTCGTCATGCCGAACCCGGCCTTCGAGGGCGTCGTCCGCCAGATCAAGAGCACGCTGGCCAAGGCCGGCGGCGAGGCGCTGGTGAAGGCGGTGTACGAGACCAAGCTGGCCGGCGGCGAGACCATCCTGACCCATATCCATCACCGCCAGACGCCGCTCTATCTCATGCAGGGCCTGGCGGATGCCGGCGTGACCTGGACCTCCGAGGCGATCTTCCAGGAGCAGGCCGGTCACCCGATCGGCCATATCGCCATCCCGGCGGCGCAGAATACGGTGGCCGTCTATGGCGGCGCCCTGGTCAAGGGCGCCGCCCATCCGGCGGCGGGGCGGGCGTGGCTCGCATTCATCCACTCGCCGGCGGCGCTCGCCATCTTCGAGAAATACGGCTTCAAGCCGTATGCCGCGCCGGCCAAGTAGGCGCGCGGCCGCTCGGCGGCGGTCAGTCGCGGAACACCACCGTGCGGCTGCCGTTGAGCAGGATGCGGTCCTCGAGGTGCCAGCGCAGGGCGCGCGAGAGCACACGCCGCTCGATGTCGCGGCCCTGGCGGATGAGGTCCTCCGGCGTGTCGGCGTGGCTGATGCGCTCGACGTCCTGCTCGATGATCGGCCCCTCGTCGAGGGCGGCGGTGACGTAGTGGGCGGTGGCGCCGATCAGCTTGACGCCACGGCGATGGGCCTGGTGATAGGGGCGCGCGCCCTTGAAGCCGGGCAGGAAGGAATGGTGGATGTTGATGCAGCGCCCGGCCAGGCGGTGCGCCAGATCGTCGCTCAGCACCTGCATGTAGCGGGCGAGCACCACCACCTCGCTGCCGGTGGCGGAAATCAGCTCGAGCAGCCGCGCCTCCTGCTCCGGCTTGTCGGCGGGCGTGACCGGCAGGTGGTGGAAATCGATGCCGGCGAGATCGAGATGGCTGTAGGTCTGGCGCGGATGGTTGGCGACGATGGCGGCGACCTGCATGGGCAGTTCGCCGATGCGCCAGCGATACAGCAGGTCGGCCAGGCAATGGTCGAAGCGCGAGACCAGCAGCATCACCCGCTTGCGCAGCGCGCGGTTGCGCAGCGTGTACTCCATGGCGAACTCCGCGGCGACAGCGCCGAGCGCCCCGTCCAGGCGCGCCACGTCGAGCCGGTTCTCGGGATGGTCGAGCACGATGCGGGCGAAGAAGCGGTTGCTGTCCGCGTCGTCGAATTGCTGAGCGGCGAGGATGTTGCCGCCGTGGCGGAAGATGGCGGTGGCGATGGCGGCGACGATGCCGGGGCGGTTGGGGCAGGACAGGGTGAGGATGTACTGGTCGGGGGTCATGCGGGCTCCGAGCGGACCGGGGGGCTGTGAGCGCGCAGCATAGGCTCTATGCTCGCCGGCCACAGCCCGCCGCGCCCGCGACGGCACGATGACGCCTGCCCGGGGGAGACCGCCGCCCATGACCGTTCAAGCCCTGCTGATGTTCGCGCTCGCGCTCGCCGTCGTCGCCGGCTCGCCGGGGCCGAGTGTCGCCGCCCTGGTGGCGCGGGTGCTGACCGGCGGCGTGCGCGACGTTCTGCCGTTCCTGGCGGCGATGTGGATCGGCGAGGCGGTCTGGCTGACCGTGGCGGTGACCGGGCTCGCGATGCTGGCGCGCGGTTTCGCGGATCTGTTCCTGGTGATCAAGTTTGCCGGCGCCCTCTATCTGCTGGTGCTGGCCTGGCGGATGTGGCACGCGCCGGCCGACCCGGCGGGCGCCGCCCTGCCGGAGGGGCGGCGGCCGTGGCGGATGTTCCTCGCCGGCATGATGGTGACGCTGGGCAACCCCAAGATCATGGTGTTCTACCTCGCCCTGCTGCCGACGCTGATCGATCTGCGCCATGTCGGCACCGGCTCCTGGGCGGTGCTGACGCTGACCATGCTGGTTGTGCTCATGCTGGTCGATATCGGCTGGGCGCTGCTCGCGGCGCGGGCCCGGCGGTGGCTGACCAGCCGGCGGGCGGTGCGCCTCGCCAACCGCACCAGCGCCACCGTGATGGCCGGCGCGGCACTCACCATCGCGGCGCGCTGACGGCAGGGAGCGGGGCCGCATGTTCGACACCACCTACCCGATCATCCAGGCGCCGATGGCTGGCGGCGCCACCACGCCGGCGCTGGTCGCCGCGGTCAGCGCGGCGGGCGCGCTGGGCTCGCTGGGGGCGGCCTATCTTTCGCCCGAACAGATCGCGCAGGCCGTCGCCGCGGTGCGGGCGGCGACTGACCGGCCCTTCGCGGTCAATCTGTTCGCCGGCGGGCACGAGGCCGCGCGCGCCGTCGATCCGGCCGCCCTGTTCGGCGTGCTGGCCCGCCATCACGAGGCGCTCGGCCT
>JAGXAV010000344.1 GCA_018971455.1 Rhodospirillales bacterium | reverse complement strand
CCTATCGCGGCTTCGGCCACCCGGCGGTCGTGCCCCTGGTGCAGCTCGACGCGCAGCTATGGACGCAGGAACTGTTCCACGGCCCGACGCTCGCCTTCAAGGACATGGCGATGCAGCTGCTCGGCCGGCTGTTCGAACATGTGCTGGCCGCCGAGGACACGCGGGTGACCATCGTCGGCGCGACGTCGGGCGACACCGGGTCGGCGGCCATCGAGGCCTTTGCCGGGCGGGATCGCACGCGCGTCGTCATCCTCCATCCCGAGGGCCGCACCAGCGAGGTGCAGCGCCGGCAGATGACCACGGTGGGCGCCGCCAACATCGCCAACATCGCCGTCAGCGGCAGCTTCGACGACTGCCAGGACCTGGTGAAGGCGATGTTCGCCGACCGGCCGTTCCGCGCGGAGATGCAGCTCTCGGCGGTCAACTCGATCAACTGGGCGCGCATCGCGGCACAGATCCCGTACTATGTCGCCGCCGCCCTGGCGCTCGGCGCGCCGGACCGCGAGGTCGCCTTCAGCGTGCCGACCGGCAATTTCGGCAACGTGCTGGCGGCCTGGGCGGCGCGGCGCATGGGGCTGCCGATCGCCCGCCTGGTGGTGGCATCCAACCGCAATGACATTCTCGCCCGCTTCCTCGCCAGCAACGACATGTCGGTGCGCGCGGTGGAGCCCAGCCTGTCGCCCAGCATGGACATCCAGGTAAGTTCGAATTTCGAGCGGCTGCTGTTCGAGCTGATGGACCGCGACCCCGCGGCGACCGCGGCCGTGATGACCGGCTTCCGCGCGACCGGCCGAATGGCCGTGCCGCAGGCGGCCTGGCAGCGTGCCACCGCGCTGTTCGCCGGCTTCCGTCTCGACGATGCCGGCACGACGGCCGAAATCCGCCGCCTGCACGGCGATTGCGGCTATCTGGCCGACCCGCACAGCGCCATCGGGATCGCCGCCGCGCGGGCGCTCGGCGGGCAGGGCGCGCCGATCGTCGCGATGGCGACGGCCCACCCGGCCAAGTTCCCGGACGCCATGCAGGCGGCGACCGGGCTGCGCCCCCCTCTCCCTTCGCGCCTGGCCGACCTATATGAGCGCGAGGAGGTGTTCGCGCGCTGCCCGAACGACCTGGCCGCCATCGAGGCGCATATCCGCGCCGCCCTTCTCAGGAACGCTGCATGACCCAGCCTGCCATCCGCACCACGCGCCTGCCCTCGGGGCTGACCATCGTCACCGAGCGGATGGAGCGCGTCGAGACCGTCTCGCTCGGCGCCTATGTCGCCTCCGGCACGCGCCATGAGCGCGAGGAGGAGAACGGGGTGTCGCATTTCCTCGAGCACATGGCCTTCAAGGGCACCGAGCGGCGCAGTGCCACGCAGATCGCCGAGGAGATCGAGGCGGTGGGCGGCCATATCAACGCCTACACCGCGCGCGAGCAGACGGCGTTCTACGTCAAGGTGCTCAAGGAGGACATGGCGCTGGGCACCGACATCATCGGCGACATCCTCTGCCACTCCACCTTCGACCCCGACGAGCTGGAGCGCGAGCGCGGCGTGATCCTGCAGGAGATCGGCCAGGCCAACGACACCCCCGATGACATCATCTTCGATCATTTCCAGGAGACGGCCTACCCCGCCCAACCCATGGGGCGGCCGGTGCTGGGCACCGAGGCGCGCATCCGCACCATGAAGCGCGACACGCTGATGGGCTATATGCGGCGGCACTACGCCGCCTCCAACACCGTGGTCGCGGCGGCCGGCAACCTCGCGCATGACCGCTTCGTCGATCTGGTCTCCCGCCATTTCGCCGACCTGCCGTCCGAGCCGGCGCCGCCCGCGCTCGGCGGCGTCTATGCCGGCGGCGAGTTCCGCGAGGGCCGCGATCTCGACCAGGTGCATGTCGTGCTGGGGTTTCCGGCCATGGCCTATGCCGACCCGGATTACTACCCCTCGCTGCTGCTCTCGACGCTGCTCGGCGGCGGCATGTCCTCGCGGCTGTTCCAGGAGGTGCGCGAGAAGCGCGGCCTCGTCTACTCGGTCTATTCGTTCACGGCGCCCTACATGGATGGCGGGCTGTTCGGCATCTATGCCGGCACCGGGGAGAGCGAGGTGGCCGAGTTGATGCCGGTGACGCTCGATGAGCTGCACAAGGTTCAGCACGGTGTCACCGAGAGCGAGCTCGCTCGGGCGCGCGCCCAGGTCAAGGCCGGGCTGCTGATGTCGCTGGAGAGCACGGGCAGCCGGTGCGAGCAGATCTCGCGTCAGATCCAGGTCTTCGGCCGCGTCATGCCGACGGCCGAGACGGTGGCCAAGATCGAGGCGGTGACGACCGGCGACGTGGAGCGCGCCGCCGCCCGCATCTTCCGCGCCGCCCCGACGCTCGCGGTGATGGGGCCGGCCGAGCGCGTGCCCAGCCTGCCCTCCATCGCCGAGCGGCTCGCCGCCTGACCATGAGCGACCCGCGCGACCTGCTGGCCGATCTGGTGGCGCGTGCGCGCGCCGCCGGCGCCGATGCGGCGGACGCCGTGCTGCTCTCCGGCACCTCCCTGTCCGTGCAGCAGCGCATGGGGCGCACCGAGCATCTGGAACGCGCCGAGGGGCGCGATCTCGGCCTGCGGGTCTTTCTCGGCCGCCGCTCGGCCATCGTCTCCTCCACCGCAGTCGATCCCGCGGGCTTCGCCCGGCTCGCCGAGCGGGCCGTGGACATGGCCCGCGTGGTGCCGGAGGATCCGTTTGGCGGGCTCGCCGACCAGGCGATGGCGGCCGATGCCGGAGGGCTCGACCTCGATGACCCGACCGAGCCGAGCCCTGCCGCCCTGATCGCCGCCGCCTCGGCCGCCGAGGAGGCCGCGCTCGCGGTGACCGGGGTCACCAATTCGGAAGGGGCGGAGGCTGGCTACGGGCGGAGCGAGGTCGTGCTGGTGACCTCGGCGGGCTTTGCGGGGCGCTATGTGCGCAGCTCGCACTCGCTCTCGGCCACCGCACTGGCCGGCAGCGGCACCGCCATGCAGCGCGATTACGACTACAGCACCACCGTCCACCATGCCGATCTGGAAGACGCCGCGGCGATCGGGCGCTCGGCCGGCGAGCGCGCGGTCGCCCGGCTGAACCCGGTGCGGCCGAAAACGGCGCAGCTGCCGGTGGTGTTCGACCCGCGGGTGGCGTCGAGCCTGCTCGGCCATCTGGCGGGGGCCATCAATGGCGCCTCGGTGGCGCGTGGGAGCAGCTTCCTCAAGGAGAAGCTCGGCCAGCGCATCTTCGCCCCTGGCATTGTCGTCACCGACGATCCGCGGCGGGTGCGTGGCCTGCGCTCCCGCCCGTTCGATGGCGAGGGGGTGCCGAGTGCCGCCCGCAACCTGGTGGATGACGGCGTGCTGACCACCTGGCTGCTCGATTC
>JAGXAV010000343.1 GCA_018971455.1 Rhodospirillales bacterium | reverse complement strand
AACTTGAGATGGTCGACAGCGGCGACGTCCCCATCCTCGAAGCGAGAGGCATCACCAAGAACTTCGGTCATGTTGAGGCCCTGCGCGGCACAGATTTCAGCGCCCGCGCCGGCGAGATCACCGCGCTGATCGGCGACAACGGCGCCGGCAAGAGCACGCTGGTGAAGATCCTCAGCGGTGTTTACCGCGCCACCGCTGGCGAAATTCTTATCCACGGCAAGCGGGTGCATTTCGATTCGCCCGCCGGCGCGCATGCGGCCGGCATTGAGACGGTCTACCAGGATCTCTCGGTGGCGCAGGACCTGAGTCCTGCCGCCAACATGTTCATGGGCCGCGAGAGGCTGCGCTCGGGCCTGCTCGGCCGCCTCGGCTTCCTCGACAATGCCGCCATGCGCCGCGAGAGCCTAGTCGCCTTCGACCGCCTAAAGGTCAGTCTGAAGGACATGGACACGCCGATCTCGAGCCTGTCCGGCGGCCAGCGCCAGAGTGTGGCGATCTGCCGCGCGATCATGTGGGCGCGCAGCGTGGTGTTTATGGACGAGCCCACCGCTGCGCTCGGCGTGGTGCAGACCGGCCGGACCCTGGACCTGGTCCGGCGCATCCGCGACACCGGCATCGCGGTCGTCTTCATCAGCCACAACATGCGGGACGTCCTGAAGGTGGCCGATACCATCGAGGTGCTGCGCCTCGGCCGCCGCATCGCCCGGCTGCGCAACGACGGCGTCACGGTGCAGGACCTGGTAGGCGCCATGACTGGCGCACTCGACGCCGAGGAGGGCGCCGCGGCATGAGCCAGACCACCACCCAACCCGCAAGCGGGGCCACCGCCACCGGCACGGTGATCCTGGCGCCGCCCTCGCTCGGGCGCCGGCTGCGCGGCGCCGCCACTTACTCGCCGGCTTATATGTTGGTCATTCTAGTGGTGCTGGTCACCTTCTTCAGCTTCATGCGGCCGCACACCTTTGCCAGCACCTTCAACCTTCGTAATATTTTCATGGATGCCTCGGTGCTGATGGTGGTCGCCATCGGCATGACCTTCGTGATGATCGCTGGCGGCTTCGACCTCTCGGTGGGCTCCGTGCTGGTGTTTGCCGGCGTCGCCGCCGCCAAGGCGATGGAGGCGCTCGGCACCGACACGGTCGGCACCGTCGTGATCGGCACCGGGGTGGCGCTGGTCGCGGGCATGACCTGGGGCGCCTTCAACGGCTTTTGCATTGCACGGCTGAAGGTCTCCGCCCTCATCACCACTCTCGGCTCGATGGGCTCGGCGCTCGGCATGGCCTATCTGATCACCAGCGGCAACGACGTGCGCACGGTGCCGACCCCGCTGATCGCGCTCGGCAGCAGCGCGCTGCATGGCGTGCCCTGGCTGGTGGTAATCGCCGCCCTGTTCACCGTGGTCGGCATGGTGGCGCTGCACCTCACTCGTTACGGCCGCCATACCTACCTGTTGGGCTCGAACACCGAAGCCTCGCGGCGCGCCGGCATCAATGTGCCCGGCCATCTGCTGAGCCTATACATGCTGAGCGGCCTGCTTGCCGGGGTCGCGGCCATGCTCTCGCTCGGCCGTTTTTCCACCACCACGCTCGAAGGTCACATGAACGACCCGCTGGACGCGATCACTGCCGTGGTGCTTGGCGGCACCAGCCTTTATGGCGGGCGCGGCACCATCATCGGCACAGTGATCGGCGTGTTCATCCCCGCCGTACTGGCCAACGGCTTCGTCATCATGGGCGTGCAGCCTTTCTGGCAGATGGTCGCCGTGGGCTTCGTGGTGATCGCTGCCGTTTACGCCGACCAGCTCAAGCGCCAGAGCCAAGATCGCGGCTGAAACCGACGTCACAACAATGAGGGAGACCTAACGACATGCGCCTGAAACTCACCACAGCATTCTCGCTGGCGTTCGTCGCTTCGCTCGGCCTCGCGCAGGGGGCGGCGGCCAAAACCTACAAGATTACCTACATTATGGGCCTCACCGGCAACCCATTCTATTCCACCGTGGCCTGTGGTGGCCATGACCAAGCTCGCCGGACGGGCAATGTCACCTTCGACGCCCAGGGCCCGGCACAGTACCAGCCGGCGATGCAAATGAAGGTGCTGGACGCGGTGATCGCCTCCAGGCCTGACGGCATCATGTTTACCGCCGACGACCCGGTGGCGCTCACCTCCACCCTGCTGCAGGCCAAGGCGATGGGCATCAAGATCATCTCCATCGACGGCGACATCAAGAACATGAGCGTGGCGATTGCCAACATCCAGTCCGACAATTTTCTCGGCGGCAAGCAGGCCGCGATCGAGCTGGCCAAGGCGATCGGCGACAAGGGCAAGGTGATGGCGCTGATGAACTCGCCGGCTGCCAATGTCGCCCAGCAGCGACTAAAGGGCTTCACCGACGAGATGAAGCTGCATCCGGGCATTCAGTATATCGGCGTGCAATACAGCAACAACCAGACCGCCAAGGCGGCGGGCATCGTCACCGCCACCATCGCCGCCAACCCCGACCTCGCTGGCATCTTCACCATCACGACTAACAACACTGAAGGGGCCGCAACCGGCGTGCGCGAGGCAGGCCTTGTCGGCAAAGTGAAGATCGTCGGCTTCGACACCTCTGACCCGATCGTCGAAGACATCCGCCAAGGCATTGTCACCGCCGACGTGGTACAATACCCGTTCCATGTCGGCCAGCTCGGCGTCGAGATGATGGTGCAGGCGCTGGAGGGCAAGGCGGTCGAACGAGAGGTGCATACGCCATTCGTGATCGCCACCAAGGCGAATATCGATACGCCGGAGGTGCAGAAATTTGTCTATAAGATGAATTGCCAGTGATCCGGCGATAGCCCAACAAGCAGGCTCTTCTGTTAGAAAAAAGAAGCAAAACGCTTTGTTCGGGGCTTTGCCCGCGTTGGCAGGATGGTGCCAACGCGCCTGGGGCCGCAGTGCGGATAAAGTTCGTTTTGCTTCTTTTCATTCAAGAAAAAGGAGCTTCTTCCTGCCTCTTAAAGTCGGGCCGAGCCTCGAGTCACCAGGCTCGCCCCCACCTGGACCCGCATCACCGGCTCGCCCGGCCGGTCCAGCCGCTGCAGCAGCAGCCCCACCGCTTGGCGTGCCAGGTCCACGCTGTCCTGATGAATGGTGGTGAGTTGGTAGCCCGGCCGCCCCGCCTCGGTCACGTCGTCGAACCCCACCACCGAAATGTCGCCGGGGATGGCGAGGTTCAGGGTAAAGCGGCAGGCATCCATCACGCCGAGCGCGATCTGGTCGTTGGCGCAGAACACCGCCTCCGGTAGCGCCTCCTTCGTCACCCTGGCCAGGAACCCGTCGCGACCGCCGGCATAGGAGAAATCAGTCTCGATCGTCGGCGTGCCCCGCACCCCCAGCGCTGCGA
>JAGXAV010000342.1 GCA_018971455.1 Rhodospirillales bacterium | reverse complement strand
TGCGGAGCTTGCGGATCGCCTGGCGATCGCCGAAGCCGCCGGCAACCGGCCTCGGCCCGGCCCCGCAGCCGGGGTGAGCCCGGCCGGAGCGGCAATCACCGCGCCCCCGAACTGCCCGTCTCGGCGGGCCGGACCGTGGGCCGGTCTCGACGCGGCGGTAATGGGCATATTGAACGTCACGCCAGACAGCTTCAGCGACGGCGGGTGCCATTTCGCACCGGACCGTGCCATCGAGGCTGGGCTCGCCATGGCGGCGGCTGGCGCCGCGATGGTCGATGTTGGCGGCGAGAGCACCCGGCCCGGAGCCGGACCGGTTGCGCCGGACGAGGAGCAGGCGCGGGTGTTGCCGGTGATTCGCGCGTTGGCGCGCCGCGGCGTGGTCGTCAGCGTCGATACCCGAAATGCAACGACCATGCAGGCGGCGCTCTCGGCGGGCGCGCAGATCATCAACGACATTTCCGCCCTCACCCACGACCCGGCGGCCCTGGCGCTGGTGGCGCGTGCGGAGTGCGGTGTGGTGCTCATGCACATGCGCGGCACGCCGGCGACAATGGGGCAGCTGGCCAACTATGACGACGTGGTCGGCGAGGTGCGTGCGGAGCTTGCGGATCGCCTGGCGATCGCCGAAGCCGCCGGCATCGACCGCTCACGGATCGCGCTCGACCCCGGCATCGGCTTTGCCAAAAGCCGCCCGCAGAATTTGGGGCTGCTGCGCGGCCTGCCTCGCCTGTCCGATCTCGGCTGCAAGCTGGTTGTGGGAGTATCGCGCAAGCGCTTCATTGGCAGCATTTCGGGAGTGGACGCACCGGCCGGACGGCTTGCCGGCTCACTGGCCGCGGGCCTTTTTGCAATCTCACGCGGTGCCGCGGTACTGCGCGTGCATGATGTCGCGGAGACGGTGCAGGCATTGCGCGTATGGCGTGAACTCACGGCCTTGGGCTAGAATACTCCCGCTATTTCGCTAGGGAAAACGCGAGCGCATGGGCTCAAATCGTCGCCTGTTCGGCACCGACGGCATTCGCGGCACCGCCAACGTCACCCCGATGAATGCCGAGACCGCTTTGCGCCTTGGGCAGGCCGCGGGGCTGTTGTTCACCCGCGGTGCGCATCGCCACCGCGTGGTCATCGGAAAGGACACGCGCCTGTCAGGGTATCTGATCGAGCCGGCACTGGTCGCCGGTTTCATCGGAGCCGGCATGGACGTGGCCCTCGTCGGTCCACTGCCAACCCCGGCAATCGCCATGCTGACGCGGAACCTGCGGGCTGACCTGGGCGTGATGATTTCAGCTTCGCACAACGGCTACGAAGATAACGGGATCAAGCTCTTCGGCCCGGATGGATTCAAGCTGTCCGATGCGACCGAGGCCGAGATCGAGCGGCTGATGGAAGATGATCTCGCCGACAGGCTTGCGAGCCCTTCCAAACTCGGCCGCGCGACCCGGCTCGATGATGCGGGCGGGCGCTATATCGAGGCGGCCAAGGCCACCTTTCCGCGCGGCCTGCGTCTGGATGGGCTCAAAATCGTTATCGATTGTGCCAACGGTGCAGCGTATCGCGTGGCGCCAGCTGCCCTTTGGGAACTGGGCGCAGAAGTGGTGCGCGTCGGTGTCGACCCGGACGGCTTCAATATCAATCGCGGCTGCGGATCAACGGTGCCGGAATTCCTGCAAGGCGAGGTGCGCCGCCACGGCGCCGATCTCGGCCTGGCGCTCGATGGCGATGCCGACCGGCTGATCCTGGCTGACGAGACCGGCCAGATCATCGACGGCGATCAGGTGCTGGCGCTGATTGCTCGCTCCTGGAACAACACCGGGCGCCTCGCCGGTGGCGGTGTGGTCGCGACCGTGATGTCCAATCTCGGGCTTGAGCGTTATCTGGCTCGGCACAAGCTTGCCCTGCACCGCACCGCGGTGGGTGACCGCTACGTGGTAGAGCGCATGCGCGCTGAAGGCATCAACATCGGCGGCGAACAATCCGGCCACATGATCCTTACCGATTATGCCACCACTGGTGACGGATTATTGGCCGCCTTGCAGGTGCTTGCCGTTCTGGTGGAAAGCGGACAGCCAGCGAGTGAGGTCTGCCGCGTTTTCGAGCCGTTGCCACAGCGCCTGCGCAGCGTGCGGTTCGGCCATGGAACGTCCCCGCTTGAGGCACCTTCTGTGCGCACGGCCATCGCCGACGCCGAAGCGGCGCTGGCCAGCCGCGGCAGATTGCTGATTCGCAAGAGTGGCACCGAGCCCGTTGTCCGCGTCATGGCAGAGGCAGAGGATGCCAGCCAAGTGGTTCGCATCGTCGATGAGATTTGCGAGCAGATCGCAAAAGTGGTGACGTGAGCGGCCGAGTCCTGGCGATCGCCGGGTCGGATTCCGGCGGCGGCGCAGGCATCCAGGCGGACATCAAGACGATCACGGCGCTCGGTGGATTCGCGATGACCGCGATCACCGCCATCACCGTGCAGGACACGCTCGCGGTCCATGAGGTGCAAGCCATCTCACCGCGGCTTGTCGCCCGTCAGATGGCAGTCGTGCTCGAGGATCTCGGCGCCGACGCAATCAAAACCGGCATGCTCGGCGATATGGCGACCATTGAGGCGGTATGTGCGGCGATTGAAACGCATGGACGCGGCCTGCCTTTGGTGGTCGACCCCGTGATGCGTGCAACCAGCGGCCAGACTCTGCTGACCGATGCGGCACTCGCCCATCTGAAGCGGAGATTGCTGCCGCTAGCCAGTTTGGTGACGCCTAATATCCCGGAAGCCGCGGTGCTGGCCGGGATAACGATCGGAGATCGACGGGCAATGCACCATGCCGCCGAAGCTCTCCTTACTCTCGGCGTGCCAGCGGTGCTGTTGAAGGGCGGACATCTGCCGGGTGAGGATGTGATCGATTTGCTGGCGACCGATTCCGGCATACAGAGTTTCCATCACCCGCGGCTCATGACGCGCCACACCCACGGCACCGGCTGCACGCTGGCAAGTGCGGTTGCAACCGGTCTCGCCCAGGGCATGGCACTGGCCGAAGCCGTCAGTCGCGCCGGGGAGTTTGTACACGCCGCCATCGCCACTGCGCCGGGTTATGGCCGCGGCCACGGACCTCTTGGCCACGCCACGGCGTTGCGGAGCGGTGTCCCGATTTGAAATTCACGGTCAATGACCCGTGCGGCACTTCGCCGGGTAGTCGAGGGCGTCGGTGGCACGAACTGACTGGATAGATCTCGGCGACATCGCCTTGCGTTTCCGGCTCGAAGGTAGGGGCTCCTCGGTGCTGGTGCTGGTGCATGAAATGGGCGGCACGCTGGAGAGTTGGGACCACGTGCTTCCGGCCCTGCTGCCCGGCCGGCGAGTGCTTCGCTACGATACACGTGGCGCCGGCCAGTCGGAGAAGGC
>JAGXAV010000341.1 GCA_018971455.1 Rhodospirillales bacterium | reverse complement strand
TCCAGGCCTCCCGCCGCGCCCGCAGGCCATGCTTGCGCCAGGGCAGCGGGGAGGTGACGCAGTAGCTGTAGAGCAGGAAGCCGCGCCCGGGCGCCACCGCGGCGATGGCGTCGAGGAAGCGCCGCTGCTCGGCCAGCGGCAGCAGCACCAGCGGGATGCCGCAGACGACGGTGCCGATCCGCCCATGCCATTCCCGCGGCAGCAACTCCGGCAGGCGGCGCGCATCGCCTTCGATGATCTGGACACCCGGCAGCGTCCGGCGCAGGTGCAGCGCCATTTCCGGCTCGATCTCGACCACGAACAGCCGCTCCGGGGCGATCCCGGCGGCAAGCAGCGCGCGGCTGATCACCCCGGTGCCGGCGCCGAGTTCGACCACCGCTTCGTCCTGGCCGCAGCGTACCTGTGCCGCCATCCGCTTGCACAGCGCCGCCGAGGAAGGAATGACCGAGCCCATGCGCAGCGGGTTGGCCAACCAGCGGCGGAAGAACATCCCCGGCTTGGCGGCCCCGCTTTTCGGCCTGTCCAAGGAGATTTCGTGGGATCCGGCGACATGGGAAAGCATTTCTGTCATGATACTGTCACTTTTACTGTCGTGAACCCTTCATCCACTGCCCTTTTACAGCAAGAGTCGACGAATTCATATCGCCTGCGGACCGCCCCGGATCGCCGCGCAGTGCCGGGGCGGCACGCAAAGGCGCCCGCCACCGGCGGCCTTCTCCGCCCCCGCGCCACGCGCTACCATCGCCGCGGGCGCCCGTGGATCGTGAGGACTTCGTCTTCCCGGCGGCCGGCCCCGCGCCAGGCCTCCCGACGCTAACCGGATCGTAACGTGCGTTTACCTAGTTTGGGCGTCCGTTACAGGTTTCGACATGTGATCTTGATCCGGCGAGGGCCGGATCTGGCGGCGAACTCCATTCGTGAAGGTGCGCAGGCGCAGCGATGACCGCCAGAATTCTGATCGTTGACGACGTACCGGCCAATACGAGCCTGCTGGAAGCGAAGCTGGGCGCCGAATACTACCAGGTCGCCACTGCCCAGGACGGCCGCGCCGCCCTTGCGCTGGCCGATGAGTGGCAGCCCGATCTCATTCTGCTCGACGTCATGATGCCGGAGATGGACGGCTTCGAGACCTGCCGCCGCCTCAAGGAGAACCCGCGCACCCTGCACATCCCGGTGGTGATGGTCACCGCGCTGAGCGACCCGCAGGAGCGGCTCCACGGCCTGGAAGTCGGCGCCGATGATTTTCTCACCAAACCAGTGGATTACGACACGCTTCTCGCGCGACTGAAGTCGCTGATCCGGCTCAAGCGCCTGCTTGACGAATGGCGCGTCCGCGGCGAGACCGCGCGCGCCCTCGGCCTCACGGGCGAAAGCTACGGGCCGCCCTCGGTCGCCGGCGCCCGCGCGCTCGTGGTCGATGACTGGGATTCCAGCGCCCAGGCGTTGCAGGACATTCTCGCCCGCGAAGGCATCCTCACCGGCCGCGCATCGCGCGAGAGCGAGGCGCTGCAACTCACCGCCGCCATGCCGTTCGATCTCGTGGTGCTCAGCCTGTCGATGGCCGGCGAGGATGCGCTGCGGCTGGCATCGCGGCTGCGCGCGGCGGATGGCACGCACGACATCCCCATGCTGCTGATCGCCGAGCCCGAGCAGAAATCGCGCATTCTCCGTGGCTTCGATCTCGGTGCGAATGACTGGCTGCTGCGCCCGGTGGACGAGAACGAGCTGCGGGCGCGGGCGCGCAACCAGATCCGCCGCAAATTCTACCAGGACCGGCTGCGCGCCGATCTCGGCCACGCCCTCGAAATGGCGCTGACCGACCCGCTGACCGGCTTCTATAACCAGCGCTACCTGATGCGCCATCTGGGCAGCCTGATCGCCGCCGGCCAGCCCAACGGCATCGCCGTGATGATGATCGATGTCGATCATTTCAAGGAAATCAACGATCGCTGGGGCCACCAGACCGGCGACGAGGCGCTGCGCGCCATCGCCGACACGCTGCGCCGGCGCATCCGCGTGTTCGATTCCATCGCCCGCTACGGCGGCGAGGAGTTCGTCGTGGTGATGCCCGGAACCGGCGCCCAGGAGGCCTACATCGCGGCGGAGCGGCTGCGTGAGGCGATCGTCGAGACGGTGTTCAGCCCGGAGCCCGGGCTCGCGCACCCGATCACCGTCAGCATCGGGGTGGCGTGCAGCCACGGCACGCCGACGACGGCCGAGCGGCTGCTGCACCTGGCCGACCAGGCGCTCTACGAAGCCAAGCGCTGCGGCCGCAACCGCACCGAAGAATCAGGAGCGGGCCGGCCCCGGATGCCGGCCCTCGGCCATCACGCCGAGCGGATCGCCGAATAGCAGGATCGCGGCCGGCAGCCGGCCGCCTTCAGGCGCCCCGCGCGGGGCGAGTCACTTGATCTTGGCTTCCTTGAACGTCACGTGCTTGCGCGCGACAGGGTCGTATTTCTGCAGCTCCAGCTTGCCGGTCTGCGCGCGCGCGTTCTTCTTGGTGACGTAGAAATACCCGGTATCCGCGGTGGACACGAGCTTGATCTGGACGGTGTTGGACTTGGCCATGGCATCATTCCGGGAACAGGAGGGGCGGAAGGGTCCGCCGATGGCGCTCTAATGCGGGATAGGCGGCGGTGGCGTCAAGCCATCCTGCCCGCCGCCGATGCGCAGCAGGGCCTGCTGGTAGGCGCGCGGGGTGTCGATCAGGAAGCGCGCGGCCCCCAGATCGGCGTCGCGCCCGCTCGCCGAGGGGCAGGTGTCGCGAATGGCCAGCGCCCGCGCCGGGGCCAGCGGCGCCCGTGCCGCCCGCGCCGCCGTCAGCGCGAGCTGGGCCAGCTGTCGCCCGTCCGCCAAGGCGTGCAGCTCGCGCGCCAGCACCTGGGGCCCCAGACTGGTGCACACCTGCGGCAGCACCCCCAGGCCCTGGATCGGCCAGCCCAGCGGCGCCAGCACCCGGCTCCAGGTCACGAACAGCTCGCCGGCATCGGGCAGCGTCACCACCGTCTGCACCAGCCCCTTGCCCAGCGTGGCGCTGCCCACTACCACCGCGCGCCGCTGATCGGCCAGGGCCGCCGCCATGATTTCGGCGGCGCTGGCGGTGTTGCCGTCCACCAGCACCACCACCGGCAGCCCTTCGGCCAGATCGCGCCCATTGGCCAGGAAGACGTGCCCGGCCCGCGGATCGCGCCCCTCGGTCTGCGCCACGATGCCGGTGCCTTGCAGCATGGCCACCGCCGCCACCGATTGTTGCAGCACCCCGCCGCGATTGCCCCGCAGGTCGATCACCACGCCCTCGGGCGGGGCGTCCGGCCCGCCGCCGAGGCCGCGGATCAGCTCCTGGGCGAGGCGCGAGGCGGTGTCCTGGCTGAAGCTGCTGATGCGCAGCACCAGCATC
>JAGXAV010000340.1 GCA_018971455.1 Rhodospirillales bacterium | reverse complement strand
CCGCCTCGGCAGCGCCAAGGCGCTGCTCGGCCTCCTGCCGGGCCCGTGGGTCGAGCAGGGGCGCGCGATTGGGCAGGATCGACGCGACGACCATGCCGGGGGCCACCAGGTCGCCCGCGTTGAGATCGACGCGCTGCAACAGCCCGGCCAGCGGCGCGGCGACGACATAGCGCTCGCGCACCCGGGTCTGCCCCTCCTGCTCGATGCTCTCCTCGAACCGTCCGCGGCGAACCTGGGCGGTCTCCACCTCCACCGGAGATGGCAGGAACGCCCAAATCACCACGGCCACCAGCCCCAGCCCGCCGGCCAGCAGCAGAAAACGTGTGAGCCACCGCATCGTCCTACTCCCGCGCCTTCAGAACGCCGACGAGATCGAGCCGATTGATCCGGCGCCGGACCAGAAGCGCGCTGGCGCCGCCGCTCAACACGACCACCGCCGCCGCCAGCACGTAGCTGCGCGGCGCGATCACCGCCGGAATCCGGAACATCTCCGTCTCGTACAGCCCGGCCAGTCCGCGAACGAGCCAATAGCCCAGCCAAAGCCCGATCGGCACCGCGATGACCAGCTGCACCAGCAGCTCGCCGAGCAGCAGCCGCGCCACCTCGGCCCGGGTGAAGCCGAGCACCCGAAGGCTCGCGAGTTGCCAGCTTCGTTCCTGCAACGCGACGCGGGCATGGTTATAGATGACGCCGACCGCCATCACGACCGCGAAGGCCGACAGGATGCCGGCCATCACCAGCACAAAGGTCTGCGTCGTCTCGCGAAACTGCCGCAACGAGACCGTGCGGTCGCTGATGGTGGCAACCAGCGGCCGGTCGAGCAAGGCCCGGCGCAGCGCCGGATCATCCGGGTCCGCCGCGACAAGGCCGACGGCATTGATGCTGTTGCCCTCGGCCATCAGCCGGTTGAGCGCTTCGATCCGCAGATAGGCGCCGATGCCGAGAAGATCGTCCAGCACGCCGGCCACCGGCAGCACCACCGTGCGCCGCCGGCCCTCGAGGATCTCCACACCGACGGTCTGCCCAGGGCGGAGGTGCAGGCGGCGCGCGAGCCGGGCGGACAGCACCAGCCCATCGGCGCGGGGCGCGGTGACCGAGAGATCCGCTCCGACCAGCCGGCGCAGCACCGGGTGGGCCGGCATCCCGGTGATCGAGGTGCGATCGTCGCGATGACCGGCGCGCAGGCGGACGGGAACGACGCGATAGGCCTCCGTCATCAGCACGCCGGGCAGTTTCGCGATCTCGCGCTCGGCCCGGCACGGCACGGCGGTGGTGAAGCCGACAACGAGATCCGCCCGCTCCACCGCGGCGAACTGCACGTCGATCATGAAGTCGAGCGCGTCCTGCCAGAACAGCGTGACCAGGATGATCGGGACGGCGAGCGCAATGCCGGCGATGGTCAGCGCCGTGCGCAGCGGCCGGTCCACCAGGCTCCGCAGCACCATGCGCTGGCGCGTCGCCAGCCCGCCGATCCACCGCAGCCGGTCGAGCAGGCCGCGGCGATGGGCCCGCGGGGCCGCCGGCCGCATGGCCTCGGCCGGCGCAAGCCGCGCGACCGAACTGACCGCCCCGACCGCGCCCGCGACGCCGGCCAGAACGCCGAGGCCGATCGCCAGCGCGGGCACCCAGGGGGCCAGCTGGAAGGCCAGGTGCGGAAAGCGGAAGAAGCGCGTGTAGGTCTCCACCATCATCCGCCCGAACCACAATCCGGCCAGCATCCCCAGCACGGCGCCCAGGACGACGATGATCAGGGCGAATTTGACGTAGTGCCAGACAATGGCGCGATCGCCGTAGCCGAGGGCCTTCAGCGCCGCGATCTGCTCGCGCTGCGCGCGGATCAGGCGGTCCAGCAGGCCGTGCAGCAGAAAGATCGAGACCGCGAGGAAGACCGGCGGGATGGTGACGGCCATGGTGCGCTGCTCGCCGATCTCGTCGGTCAGGAAGCGGTGCGATGATTGATCGGCCCGCCCATAGGCAACGAGGCCGCCATAGGGCTCCAGCAGATCGTCCATCGCCGCCAGCACGGCGGGCAGGCTCGCCCCCGGCGCCAGGCTGGCAACGACGTCATTGAACCCGCCCTCCATGTCGAACGCCGCGGCCAGCGCCGCGTGGCGCATCCACAGCACGGCGTAGCGGCGGTCATCGGGGATCGGGTCCCCCGGACGGGTCGCGAAGACGTATTCGGCCGACAGCGCCACGCCGGCCACCCGCAATGCCTGCCGCCGGCCGTTCAGGATGGCGTTGATCCGCTCGCCGGGGCGCAAATGGTTGGCGGCGGCGAATCCCTCGCTGACCAGCACCTCGTTCGCGGCGCCGGGTGCGATCATCGCACCTTCGCGCAGATGCAGGCGATTGAGCTGGGGGGCGCCGGTGTCCGGCAGCGACAGCACGTGGGCGGCAAGCGGCTCGCCGCCATCGCCCAGCGTGATCGTCACGTCCTCGCCGATGCGCGTCTCAACCACGCCGATCCCGGGAATGTCCGCCATGCGCGCGGCGACAAAGTCCGGCACGCGGCGGGCGCTGGCGAAGACCGACGCAAAGCGCGCCTGGGCATAGAACGCCTCCTGCGAGGCCAGCAGCGACTGATAGGTGGAAATCGCCGCCACCAGCACGGCGACGCCGCAGGCGAGCACAAGGGCGATGCTGGCCACCTGGCCGCGCATGCGGGCGAGGTCACGGACGAGCTTGCGATCGAGCATGCTCACCAGCTGATATCCTCCGGCGGCAGGCGGCGCGCGTTCACCTCCACCCGCGCGATGGCGCCGTCGGCCAGGTGCACCACGCGGTCGGCCATGCCGGCGATCGCCGCGTTATGGGTGATGACGACCGCGGTGGTGCCGAGGGTCGTGTTGATGCGGGCGATGGCGGCGAGCACGACGATGCCCGTGCGATAGTCGAGGGCGCCGGTCGGCTCGTCGCACAGCAGAACATCCGGCCGCTTGGCGATGGCGCGCGCGATCGCCACGCGCTGCTGCTCGCCGCCGGAGAGCTGCGAGGGGAAATGATTGAGCCGCTGGTCCAGCCCGACCAGGCTGAGCGCCTCCTCCGGGCGCATCGGGTCGGCGGCGATTTCGGTGACGAGCGCGACGTTCTCGCGTACCGTCAGGCTGGGGATCAGGTTGTAGAACTGGAAGACGAAGCCGACATGCTCGCGCCGATACCGGGTCAGCAGCATGTCGCTGGCACCGACGAGGTTGTGATCGCGAAACCACGCCTCGCCGCCGGTCGGCGCGTCCAGCCCGCCCAGGATGTTGAGCAGCGTCGATTTGCCGCTGCCCGACGGGCCGAGCAGGACGATGAACTCGCCCTCGCGGATTTCCAGATCCACCGATCGGAGGGCGACCACGTCGACCTCGCCGATATGGTAGACCTTCGACAGGCCATGCGCGACGAAGACGACGC
>JAGXAV010000339.1 GCA_018971455.1 Rhodospirillales bacterium | reverse complement strand
GGGCGGGGCGCAACCCTCGTCAGCGGATGCCGGCGCGCATGAAGCCCTGGACGAATTGCCGCTGGAACAGCAGGAAGGCGAGCAGCAGCGGCGCGCTGGTCATCAGCGTGCCGGCGGTGATGATCGACCAGTCGATGCCCTGGTCGGTGGTGCCGAACAGCGACAGGCCGACGGTCAGGGTGCGCGTCTCCACCGAATTGGTGATCACCAGCGGCCACAGGAAATTGTTCCAGTGAAAGCTCACCGAAACCAGGCCGAACGCCAGGTAGGTCGGCCGCGCCAGCGGCACATAGACGCGCCACAGCCGCGCCAGCAACCCGCTGCCCTCCAGCCGGGCCGCGTCGTCGAGCTCCTGCGGCACGGTGCGGAAGGTCTGGCGCAGCAGGAAGATGCCGAAAGCCGAACTCAGATAGGGCAGGGCGATGCCAAGAATGCTGTCCACCAGCCCGAGGCGGGCCATGCTGGCGTAATTCTCCACCAGCAGCACGTCGGGCGTCACCATCAGCTGCACGAGCACCAGGGCGAAGATCGCGTCGCGGCCCGGAAAGCTCAGCCGCGCGAAGGCGAAGGCGGCGAGCGTGCAGACGATGAACTGCGCCGCCAGAACCAGGCTCACCAGCATGACCGTGTTGATCATGTAGCGGCCGAACGGGGCGGTGCTCCATGCGGTGATGAAATTATGCGCCGTCAGCGGCGCGAACGGGGCGAAATGCGTGGCGAACGCATCCGCGTGGAACGCGGTCCACACCGCATAGAGCAGGGGCATGATCCACAGCAGGCCGAGCATCCAGGCGGCGAGCGTCTCCAGCGAGAGGGTGAACCACCTCATCGGTAATGCACCTTGCGGCCGAACACGCGGAAGGACAGGAAGGCCAGCGCCGCCAGCCCGGTCACCAGAATGGCGGTCAGCGCCGATGCATCGCCGCTGTCCCAGTACTGAAATCCGACGACGTAGATGTAATAGAACAGCAGCGCCGTCGCATTGTCCGGCCCGCCGCGCGTCATCACCACGATATGGTCCACCAGCCGGAAGGCGTCGATCACCGCGTTGACGACGACGAACAAGGTCGTCGGCCCCACCAGCGGCAGCGTGACGCGGCGCAGGAAGCTGAGGCGCGACACGCCCTCCAGCGCCGCCGCCTCGCGCAGATTGGGCGGAATGGATTGCAGCGCGGCGAGGTAGAAGATCATGAAGAAGCCGGCCTGCTTCCAGATGGCAACGATGATCATGGCCGGCAGCGCGGTGCTGGCGTCGCCCAGCCAGTTGGGCTGGCCGAGGCCCAGCATGTAGGCGATGCGGTCGAACAGCCCGTAGCCGGGCGTGTAGAAGAACAGCCAGATATTGGCCACCGCCACCATCGGCAGCATGGTCGGCGTGAAGAACGCGAGCCGCAGCAGCGTGCGCCCCGGCATTCGCGCGCCGCGCGCCGCATCCACCGCCAGCGCCATCAGCAGCGCCAGCACCACCGAGACCGGCACGGTGATCGCGGCATAGACGGCATTGTTCCACAGGGCCTGGCGGAACACCGGGTCGGCCAGCATGGCGCGGTAATTGTCCAGACCGACGAACACCGCGGGATGGCTGCCCTGCGGCGTCGAGCGCACGCTGTCGATCAGCGTCGCGATCACCGGCCAATAGGTGAAGGCGGCGAGCAGGGCGAGCGCCGGCAGCACCAGCAGCCAGGCCTGGAGCCTGGTGCCGGAGCCGAGCGGTGCCGCATCCTGGCTCGCCGCCATCTTCGCCTCAGGCGTGCTGGAAGCGCTTCAGCACGCGGTCCGCGTTGGCCTGCGCCTCATCCAGCGCCGGCTTGGCCTGCTTGCTGCCGGACAGCGCCGCCTGCAATGCGCTGTTCAGCGGAATGGTCACGCGCTGGTTCTCATGGGTGGACAGCTCAGGCACCGCCACCGGAAGCTGGTCGCGCGCCACCGCCGCGGCCGGGAAGCCGGCCGTGTAGTCCTTCATCGTCTTGGTGTCCCACGCATCCGGCCGGGTGGCGACATAGCCGGTAGCGATGCTCCAGGCGGCGCAACGCTCCGGTGCTGTCACCCACTTGACGAAGCGCAGCGAGGCCGCGCGCTGGGCCGCGGTGGCGGATTTGAAGATGTGGAAATTGGCGCCGCCCGTCGGGCTGCCGCGGCGCAGCTTGGCCGGCAGCTGGGCGACCCCGAAGGGGAACTTCGCCCGGTCGCGGATGAAGGTGAGGTTGCCCGTCGTCGTCCAGATCATCGCCGCCCGGCCCTCGACGAAATCGGTCGGCGTCGTTCCCCAGTCGATCACGCCCGGGGGCGAGACGCCCTGCTTGGCGAGGTCGACCCAGTATTGCAGCGCGTCCACCGCCCCTTTGTCGTTGAACGCGGTGCGCGTGCCATCGGCATTGGCGAGCATCGTGCCGGCCTCGGTGGCGAGGCCCTGGTAGAGCCAGTAGGTGCCGCCGGTGGCGGGAATCTGCAGGCCCCAGCGGCTGGTCGTGCTGCCGCTGCGCTTGACCAGCTTGTGCCCGAAGGCCATCTGCTCGTCCCAGTTCGCCGGCGGCGTCTCCGGGTTCAGCCCGGCTTCCTGGAAGGCGTTCTTGTTCCAGTAGAGCACGGCGGTGGAGCGCTGGAAGGGAATGCTCCAGACATGGCCCTTGACGTTGCCGTTGGCCATGAAGGCGGGGAAGAAGCCGCCCATCCACGCCTTGTCCTCGGCCGAGGTCAGCAGCTCGTCGAACGGCACGATCGCGTCCTGGTCGATCAGCGTATAGACCTGGATGGCGCCCAGCATGGCCAGCGGCGGCGCATTGCCCGAGCGCAGCGCGGTCAGCGCCTTGGCGATGGTGTCGTCATAGCTGCCGGCATAGACCGGCTTGATGCGGATATCGGGGTTCTCCGCGGCGAAGGCCGCGGCGTAGCCGTCGATGATCTTGGTGATCGGGCCGGCCACCGCGATCGGAAAGAAGAACTGGATTTCGAGCGGCCCGGCGGCGCGCGCGATGGCGGGTGCCGCCAATAGCGGCGTGGCCGCCAGGATCTGGCGGCGAGTGATCTGCGACATGGTTATCCCTCGATATGTTGCGGCTCGCTGGGCGCATGGCCCAGCCGCAGCCCGGTTGCGGCATCGAACAATGAAATCGCGCCGGGATCGGCCGCGAGGCCGATCATGCTCCCCGGCGCCAGGCGCACCTGCCCGGGCAGCCGGGCGAGCAGGCGCAACTCGCCCTGGCCGACGGCGCAGGTCAGTACCGTGTCGGCGCCGAGATACTCACGGTCCAGAACCCGGGCCGTGATGGCGCCGGCCTCATCGGCGGCGGCCAGCCGCAGCGCCTCGGGCCGCACGCCGCCGACCACGGCGCGCGCCGGCGCGGCGGCCAGCGCCGGCCCGCCCGTGCCGCGAATCACCAGCCCGGCGCCGCGCTGCTCGAGCGGGAAGAGATTCAT
>JAGXAV010000338.1 GCA_018971455.1 Rhodospirillales bacterium | reverse complement strand
TGCGCCCGCTTGAAGGCGCGCATGCACGAGGTCAGCGGCTCGGCCAGCGTGCCGAGCCACAGCGGCATGTCGTCGGGCAGCTTGTAGAGCTTGGTGCCGGGCAGCATGCCGAGATCGACATACTCCATCTCGGCGAATCCGCCCCACAGATGCGGCGCCTTCTCGAAGCCGAGATAGCGCCCGTAGTACACCGGCGTCAGGCACTTGTTCGCGGTGTTGGGATAATGCCGGCAGTAATAGCAGCTGCCGCACGGCATCAGCGGCGGGATCATGATCTTGCTGCCGACCGACAGCCTGTTGCCCATGTAATCCTCGGTCAGCTCCGGCCCGATCTCGTCGATCACCCCGGCCACCTCGTGGCCGAGGGTGAAGGGCCAGGGCAGGGGCTTGGGCCAGTGGCCCGCCAGGATGTGCAGATCGGTGCCGCAGACCCCGCAGGCGCCGACGGTGAACAGCGCCGCCTTGGAGGGCACCCGCGGACGATCCACGCTGCGGATGACCGGGGGAGCACCCGGCCCGTCGAAAGTGGCGACGCGTATCTGCTGCATGGTTGCTTCTCCCCCGGCGCGCCTGGCTTGCCGTCCTGCGCACGGGAAGCTTGACCGGCGAGGGCGCCCCATGCAAGATGTTTTTGGAATTCCAAATTCTAAAATTGACGCAGCCCGTCGAACCCGAACCTCGCCGAGCCCGCCGCCCACCGAACCCGCCGTCCCGCGCCTGCCGCCCCGAGCCCGCGTCTCAAACGGATCATGCCCATGACCCCGCTCACCAGCGGCCCGATCCTCATCGACCAGGTCTACCAGCAGATGCTCGAAGCCATCGCCGATGCCCGGCTGCGCCCCGGCCAGCGGCTGCGCCAGGGCGAGATCGCCGACCTGCTTGGCGTGTCGCGCCAGCCGGTCAGCCACGCCCTGCACCTGCTCAAGCGCCAGGGCCTGGTGCGCGAAAGCGGCCGCAAGGGCTTCGAAGTCGCGCCCATCGACCCCGACCGCATCCGCCAGCTCTATGAGGTCCGCGCGGCCATGGACGCGCTGGCCGCCCGCCTCGCCGCCCGGCGGGTCGCCGCCGGACTGCCCGCCGCCGCGCGCCGTCCCCTCGCCGATGCCTGCGCCGCCGGGGCGGCCCTGCCGCCGGACGCGCCGATCTCGACCCTGATCCGCGCCGACGCCGAATTCCACCGCGCGCTCTATCGCCTCAGCGGCAACCCGGCCATCGAGGACATGCTCGCCCCGCACTGGCCGCATCTGACGCGCTCGATGGCCGCCGTGCTGGAGCCGCCGGAGTACCGCGCCCGTGCCTGGGCGGAGCATGCCGACATCATGGGCCACGTGCTCGCCGGCGATGCCCGCCACGCCGAGCGCGCCGCCCACGACCACGCCGAACGCGCCGGACGCACCACCTGCGCGCGTCTGGCGCAAAGTGCCGCAGGCCAGGCCACCGCGGCCGCCGCCTGAACCGCCGCCAATTCCACGGAGACAAACGCCATGAAACTGACTCCCCAGCAGATCGCCCATTTCCGAACCGAGGGCTACCTGTTCCTGCCCGAGCTCTTCACCGCCGAGGAAGTCGCGGTGATGCGAACCGAGGCCGAGGCGATCTACGCCCAGCACCGCCCGGAGATCTGGCGCGAGAAATCCGGCGCCCCGCGCACCGCCTTCGCCGCCCATAAATACAACGAGGCCTTCCGCCTGCTCGCCGCCCATCCGCGCATGATCGAGCCGGTCGAGCAGCTGCTCGAAGACCGGCTCTACATGCACCAGTTCAAGATCAATGCGAAATCGGCCTTCACCGGCGATGTCTGGCAGTGGCACCAGGATTACGGAACCTGGGCGCGCGATGACGGCATGCCGGAGGCGCGGGCGATGAACATCGCCGTCTTCCTCGACGAGGTGATGCCGATCAACGGCCCGCTTATGCTGGTGCCGCGCAGCCATACCGGCGGCACGCTCGACGCCCGCCACGATCTGGAAACGACCTCCTACCCGCTATGGACGCTGGACGAGGCCACCGTCACCCGCCTCGTCGAACAGGGCGGCATCGCAACACCCACCGGCAAGCCCGGCGGGCTTCTGATGTTCCACGGCAATCTCGTGCACGGCTCAGCCGGCAACATCACCCCCTATCCGCGCAAGATCGTCTATCTGACGCTGAACGCCGTCTCCAACTACATCCGCACGCCGACCCGCGCCGAGTTCATCGCGCATACCGATTTCACGCCGATCGAAACGGTGCCGGACGACGCGCTGGCGCAATTCGCCCGCTCCTATCGCGCCGCCGCGGAATAGGCCATTTTCGCTGCCGGGAGCGCCATCGGCGCTCCCGGCCCCTGACCTCCGCGGAGAGCCGCCTGCCATGAATCTGCATTCCCTCCTCGCCGCCCGCCTCGAAGCGGGCCGACCCGTCCGCGTGGCCCTGATCGGCGCCGGCAAATTCGGCTCCATGTTCCTCGCCGGCGTGCCGACCACGCCGGGGCTCACGGTGGTCGGCATCGCCGATCTCGACCCCGCGCGCGCCCAGGCCGCCTGCCGCGAGGTCGGCTGGGACGCCGCACGCATCGCAGCGACCAGCTTCGTCGACGACGGCAAGGCCCTCATCGGGCGCGGCGATGTGGAGGTGGTGATCGAGGCCACCGGCAACCCCGCCGCCGGCATCGCCCATGCCCGCGCGGCCATCGCCGCCGGCAAGCAAATCGTCATGGTCAATGTCGAGGCCGACGTGCTCGCCGGCCCCCTGCTCGCCGCCGAGGCGCGGCGCGCCGGCGTGGTCTACTCCCTGGCCTATGGCGACCAGCCGGCGCTGACCGCGGAGATGGTGGACTGGGCGCGCGCCTGCGGGTTTTCCGTCATCGCCGCCGGCAAGGGCACCAAATACCTGCCCGCCTACCATGCCGTGACGCCGGACGGCGTGTGGGCGCATTACGGCCTGACGCCGGAGGAGGCGCGCGCCGCCGGCATGAATCCACAAATGTTCAACTCCTTCCTCGATGGCACCAAATCGGCCATCGAGATGGCGGCGATCGCCAACGCGACCGGGCTGGACGTGCCGGCCGCCGGCCTCGCCTTCCCGCCCTGCGGCGTGGACGACCTGCCGCACGTGCTGCGCCCGCGCGCCGCCGGCGGCCAGCTCGACCAAGCCGGCATGGTCGAGGTGGTCTCCTCCATCGAGCGGGACGGCCGCCCGGTCTTCCGCGACCTGCGCTGGGGCGTCTATGTCGTGCTGGAGGCGCATGGCGACTACGCCGCCGCCTGCTTCCGCCAGTACGGCCTCAAGACCGACGCCTCCGGCCGCTATGCCGCCATGTACAAGCCCTATCACCTGATCGGGCTCGAACTGAACATCTCCGTGCTGAACGCCGCCCTGCGCGGCGAGGCCACCGGCCAGCCGCGCGGCTTCCGTGGCGACGCGGTGGCGGTGGCCAAGCG
>JAGXAV010000337.1 GCA_018971455.1 Rhodospirillales bacterium | reverse complement strand
CGCGCCGCCTCGAGGGCTGCGGTGACGTCGCGGCGGGTGGCGCGGATGCGCGCCCATTTGGCGGCCAGCGCGTCGTCGCGCCAATGCGCCGGCACCTCGAAGAAATCCTGCAGATGCACGCTGGTCTGCTCTCCGAAGCGCGCCGTCCAGGCCTCCTCGGCGGTGAACACCAGAACCGGGGCGAGCCAGGTGCACAGGCAGCGGTGCAGATGGTCGAGCACGGTGCGCGCGGCACGGCGCTTGCGCGCGTCCGGCCGGTCGCAATAGAGCGAATCCTTGCGGATGTCGAAATAGAACGCCGAGAGATCGACCGCGCAGAAGGCGTGCAGGGCGGGATAGACGCCGCTCCAGTCATGCGACGCCACGGCGGCGCGGATCAGGGCCGCGAGCTCCGACAGGCGATGCAGCACCCAGCGCTCGAGCTCGGGCATCTCCGCCTCGGGCAGATGCTCGGCCGGCGTCCAGCCATCGAGGCTGCCCAGGATCCAGCGCAGCGTGTTGCGCAGCCGGCGGTAGAGCTCGGCCTGCTGCTTGAGGATTTCCGGGCCGATGCGCAGATCCTCGGCGGTGTCCGACGCCATCACCCACAGCCGCAGGATGTCGGCGCCGTACTTGTCCCACACCTCCTGGGGGGCGGTGACGTTGCCGAGCGATTTGGACATCTTGCGGCCCTGCTCGTCGAGCACGAAGCCGTGCGTGAGCACCGCGCGGAACGGCGGCGCGCCGCGCGCGCCGATGGCTTCCAGCAGCGAGGAATGAAACCAGCCGCGATGCTGGTCGCTGCCTTCGAGATACAGATCGGCCGGCCAGGGCAGGCCGCGGGCGGCGAGGGTGAAGGCGTGCGAGGAGCCGCTCTCGAACCACACATCGACGATGTCCATCACCTGCTCGTAGGCGGCGGGATCGCGGTCATTGCCGAGGAAGCGCGACGGCGGCGAGGCGTACCAGGCATCCGCCCCCTCGGCGGTGAAAGCCTCGACGACCCGGGTCACCACCTCGGGGTCGCGCAGCGGCTCGCCGGTGGCGCGCTCGACGAAGACCGGGATCGGCACGCCCCAGGCGCGCTGGCGGCTGATGCACCAATCCGGGCGGGCGGCGATCATGCTGGCCAGGCGCGTGCGCCCGGCCTCGGGCACGAAATGCGTCTTCTCGATGGCGTCCAGGGCCTTGCCGCGAATATCCTGCGGCCCGTCCATGCGGATGAACCATTGCGGGGTGGCGCGGAAGATCAGCGGCGCACGCGAGCGCCAGGAATGCGGGTAGGAATGCACCAGCCTGCCGCGCGCCAGCAGCCCGCCGGCCTCGGCCAGCGCCAGGCACACCGCGTCCGCCGCCTTGTAGACGTGCTGGCCGGCAAACAGCGGCACCCAGGCGTTGAAGGTGCCGTCATCGCCCACCGTGTCCGGCACCTCGATGCCGTGGGCGCGGCCGAGCTGGAAATCCTCCTCGCCATGGCCGGGGGCGATGTGGACGAAGCCGGTGCCGGCCTCGGTGGTGACGAAATCGCCGGCCAGCAGCGGGGCGTCGTGGTCGTAGCCGCGGCCGCGCAGCGGGTGGGCGCAGACCGCCCCGGCGAGCTCGGCGCCCTTCAGCAGGCGCTGGACGTGGTGCAGGGTGATGCCGACCGTCTCGCAGAATTGCGGCAGCAGGGCCAGCGCCACCAGCAGCCGCTCGCCGGGCCGCGCCAGCGACCCGTCGGCCACGCCCTCGACCTGGATCAGCGCGTAGTCGATCTCCGCCCCGTAGGCCAGCGCGCGGTTGCCGGGCATGGTCCAGGGCGTCGTCGTCCAGATGACGATGGCCGCGCCCGCCAGATCGGGCGCGGCGGCGGCGAGGAGCGGAAACCGCACGAAGATCGTCGTGCTGGTGTGGTCGTGGTACTCGATCTCGGCCTCGGCCAGCGCGGTCTTCTCGACCGGCGACCACATCACCGGGCGCAGGCCGCGATAGAGCGCGCCGTTGAGCAGGAATTTGCCGATCTCCCCGGCGATCGCGCCCTCCGAGGGCAGGTCCATGGTGGCGTAGCGCTCGGCCCAGGCGCCGGCGACGCCGAGGCGCTGGAACTCCTCGGCCTGCACGCCCATCCAGTGCTGCGCGTAGGCGCGGCACTCGGCGCGGAACTGGAGCACCGGCACGGCATCCTTGTCGCGGCCGGATTTGCGGTATTCCTCCTCGATCTTCCACTCGATCGGCAGGCCGTGACAGTCCCAGCCGGGAATGTAGAACCCGTCCGCCCCGCCCATCTGCTGAGCGCGGTTGACCACGTCCTTGAGGATCTTGTTCAGCGCGTGGCCGATATGCAGGTGGCCGTTGGCGTAGGGCGGCCCGTCATGCAGGATGAATTTCTTCCGCCCGCGCGAATTCTCCCGCAGCCTTTCCCACAGCCCCATGCGGCGCCAGCGATCGAGGATCGCCGGCTCCTTCTTCGGCAGGTCGCCGCGCATCGGAAAGCCGGTCTGGGGCAGGAAGACGGTGTCGCGATAATCCTCGCGCGGGCTCTGACTCTCGTTCATGGGCGCACGGATGGCGCAGGGATGGCCCCCTGGTCAAGGATGCGCCGCGCCTCGTGGGCGTCGCTGGCGATCTGGGCGCGCAATTCGTCGAGCCCGGCGAATTTGCGCTCGCCGCGCAGATAGGCGATCAGAGCGACAGATAGTTCGGCGCCGTATAGATCTGCGTCATAATCAAACAGGTGAACCTCCAGCCGGCTCTCCGGCCCCTCGTTCACCGTCGGCCGGCGGCCGAGATTGGCGACACCGGGGCGGCGCGTGCCGTCCGGCAGGGCGACGCGCACCGCGTAGACGCCCCGCGCCGGCTCCAGGTGGCGGCCGAGGGCGATGTTGGCGGTGGGAAAGCCGATGGTCCGGCCGCGCTTGTCGCCGTGGGCGACGATGCCGCGGATCGCCCAGGCGCGGCCGAGCAGGGCGGCGGCGCGCTCGGGGTAGCCGTCCTGCAGCAGGCGGCGGATGCGGCTGGAGGAGAGCGGGCCGGCCTCGTCGGCCAGCGGGGGCACCAGCGTCAGCCCGATGCCGAGCGCCTCGGCGCGGGCGGCAAGGAAGGCCGTGTCGCCGCCGCGGCGGTGGCCGAAGGCGAAATCCGGCCCGCAGACCAGATGGCGCGCGCCGAGGCCGGCATGCAGCACCTCGGTGACGAAGGCCTCGGCCGGCATCAGGCTGAACGCCTCGTCGAACGGCAGCTCGAACACCGTGGCGACGCCGAGGGCGGCGAGCGCCTCGGCGCGCTCGGCGGAGAGGGTGAGGCGGAAGGGCGGGTCGTCCGGGCGGAACAGCTCGCGCGGATGCGGCTCGAAGGTGAGCACGGCGAGGCCGGCATCGGGGCGGGCGGCGTGGCCGGCGCGCAGCACCTGGGCGTGGCCGCGGTGCACGCCGTCGAAATTTCCCAGCGCCACCACCGCCCCGCGCGCGGCCGCGGGCA
>JAGXAV010000336.1 GCA_018971455.1 Rhodospirillales bacterium | reverse complement strand
TGCTGCTCGCCAGCCCGCGCGCCATCGCGGAGGCTGGCTTCGCGCCCGGCGCCCTCGCCGAGGCGGCCGCATGGCAAGGCGAGGGGCGCAGCCTCGCCTGGCTCGCCGAGACGGCGCCGCAACGCCGCGTGCTCGGCCTGCTCGCCTTCGCCGATACGCCAAAGCCGGGGGCGGCCGCGGCCGTCGCGCGGCTGCACCGCGCCGGGTTACGCACCGTGCTGCTGAGCGGGGACAACCGCGCCAGCGCGGAGGCGGTCGGTCGCGCCCTCGGCATCGGGACGGTGATCGCCGAGGTGCTTCCGGCGGACAAGGCGGCACGGATCGCGGCGCTGCACGAGGCGGGCGACATCGTCGCCATGGTGGGCGACGGCATCAACGATGCGCCCGCCCTGGCGGCGGCCGACATCGGCATGGCCATGGCGACCGGCACCGACATCGCCATGCAGGCGGCCGGGGTGACGCTGATGCGTGGCGATCCCGCGCTGGTCGCCGAGGCGATCGCGATCTCGCGCCGCACCACCGCGACCATCCGCCGCGGCCTGTTCTGGGCCTTCGTCTACAATCTCATCGGCATCCCGCTGGCCGCCTTCGGCCTGCTCAGCCCGACCATCGCCGGCGGCGCCATGGCGCTGTCCTCGGTCAGCGTCGTGCTGAACGCGCTGACCCTGCGCCGGTGGCGGGCGGAGGGGGGAGCGGGAGCATGAATATCGGCGCCGCGGCCGCGGCTTCCGGCGTGTCCGCCAAGATGATCCGCCATTACGAGGCGACCGGGCTGATCGCGCCCCCGGCGCGCTCGGCGGCCGGCTACCGCCATTACGATCCGCGCGACGTGCACACGCTGCGCTTCATTCGCCGGGCGCGCGACCTCGGCTTCTCGCTGCCCGAGATCGCGCGCCTGCTCGCCCTGTGGCACGACCAGGGCCGGCCGAGCGCCGAGGTCAAGGCGCTGGCGCTGCATCATGTCGCGGCCCTCGAGGCCAAGGCGGCCGCCCTGCAGGCGATGAGCCGTACGCTGCGCCGCCTGGCCGAGCATTGCCACGGGGATGCGCGGCCCGACTGCCCGATCCTGGATGAGCTGGCCGCGCCCTGATTGCCGCCGAACTACGGCAGATGATTGCGATTGCGGCGCGAGGGGCAGTCCTGTATCTCACGCTGGTATTTCACGCGAGCGGGAAGAAGGGCGCGCGCAAGATGAGCGAGATGGTTGCCGAGCCGGCGCGAACGGCCGATGAGCTGGAGGCCCACGCGGCGGAGGCGGAGTCATTCCTGCGCTCCATCGCCAACCGCCACCGGCTGATGGTGCTGTGCTCGCTGATCGAGGGCGAGATACCGGCCGGCGAGCTGAGCCGCCGTCTCGGCCTGACCCAGTCCAACCTCTCCCGCCATCTGGCGACGCTGCGCGAGGAGGGGCTGGTCGCCACCCGGCGCGAGGCGACGACCATTCACTACCGCATTGCCTCCGACCGCGTGCAGACGGTGCTGGAGATGCTCTACGCGATGTTCTGTGCCGTGCCGCCGCCGCCGCCGGCCAGGGTCAGCCGGGCAGCACCTCGACCGCGACCGCGGTGACGTTGTCGCGCACATTGTGCGCGAGCGCCGCATCGATCAGGCGCTCCGTCGGCTCGGCCTCGGCCGGGGTGGCCAGCAGCGCGGCGATGGCGGCTTCGTCCAGCGTCTTGCACAGCCCGTCGCTGCACAACAGGAAACGATCACCTGGCGCGTAGCGGCTGATCACCTTGTCGAGCTCGAGAATGTCGCAATCGGCCCCGATGGCCCGCGTGATGACATTGGCGCGTGGGTGGTTTTCCGCCTCCGCCGCGCTGATCGCGCCGGCATCGACCAGTTCCTGGACCAGCGAATGGTCGCGGCTGATCTGGGTGAGATGCCCGTCGCGCAGCAGGTAGAGGCGTGAATCGCCGGCCCACAGGCAGGCGAAATGCGAATCCCGCGCGATCAGCACGACCACCGTCGAGGCGCTGATGTCATGCCCGCTCTCGGCCTCGCGCAGCGCCTCGTGGGCGGCGCTCATGCGGTTGCGCACTTCGGCGAGCATCGCCCCGGCGCCGAGCCCGCCGGGAATGGCGGAGAGCGCGTCGGCGATCATGCGCGAGGCAACCTCGCCGCGCGCGTGCCCGCCGGCACCGTCTGCCACCGCCCACAGGCCGATCTCCGGGCGGTTCACGTAGGTGTCCTCGTTATGGGCGCGCACCGTGCCGACATGCGTCGTCGCCCAGGAGCGGAAATGCTCGCCCGTCATGACGCCTCCACCGGATCGTGCAGCAGGGTCGCGAAGCTCCGCGCATCCGGCAGGCCGCGCGTGGTGCGCCGTGTTGCGGCGACGTAGGGCGAGCCCGAACTCCACCAGATGGCCTGGTCCCCGCCATCCGGAGGGGCGGCGATATCGCCCGGCGGCAGGCGCGCGAGCAGCGCCTCCGGCCCGAGATCCTGCTCCAGCGCGTCGAGCCCGGCCTGCTCCGCGCCGTCGAGCCACGCCTCGCCGGCGCGGGCCAGGCCCGTGGCGCCGGCGCCGGGCAGGATGCAGGCCAGCGTCAGGGGGAAATGCCGGCCGGCCTTGTCCACGCTCGGCATCCACAGCCCGAGCACGGCGTCGGGGCCGCAGGCGCCGTCGGGCAGGGCGAAGCGCCAGATCGGCGCCTCCATCCAGGCGGCGAGCCAGGCCTCGCCAAGGGCGGCGCGGCTGGCGGAGAGCCCGGCCTGCAGCCAGTCATCCCACGGATCGGTGAACGCGCGCGGCAGCCCGGCGCGCAGGAAGTCGCCGCGCGCCGGCAGCTTGCCGAAAAGGCCTACAGATGCGGGCACCGGAAATCCTGCAGGATGCCGGGGGTGAAGGGGTTGAAGACGGAGCCCGCCCGGATATCGAACACCACCCGCCGCGCACCCTGGGTGAAGGTGAGCTGGAACAGCTCCGAGCCGCCGGCCTTCTGCAGGCTGCCCTGCCCGAACAGGCGGAACAGAGCCCAGGGCCCGGAGGCCTGCAGCACGCCGGTGGTGCCCGGTGCGGGCGGATCGAAGACCAGCCGGACATTGTTCATGCCGGCCGGCCCGGGCCAGGTGATCGCCGTCGAGCGCGTCGGTCCGTTGGCGTAGTTCACCACCACGCCGCCGAGATCCAGCGTCACCTGTCGGGCGCCGCTGTCGAGCTGCTCGGGGGTGATGTCGAAGCTCACCTGCGGCACCGCGCCGCCGGCGGCGAAGAACAGGTCGCGGATCACCGCGGCGCGCTGGAACTGGGCCAGGTCGGCCTGCGAGATCGGCGGCGGCACGCCGTCCACGGTCTTGGCCGTCCAGTTGCGCTGGCTCATGTCCACGAACGGGCGCAGCTGGGTGTTGAAGAAGCTGTCGAGCAGCCCGCCCGGCGCGAAGAGATGGGCGAAATCGCCGAGCGGAATGGAATCGGTGGCGCCCGGGCTGAACGGGTAGCG
>JAGXAV010000335.1 GCA_018971455.1 Rhodospirillales bacterium | reverse complement strand
GGCGAGGGACACATGCTGACCCACCTGCCCGCCGCCTCCGGCGCCCGCTACGGCGCGGGCGGGATGGAGCTGTGGAGCAAAGGCCCGGAGGCCGTGCTGATCGAGGGGCCGGGACGCCCGCCATTGCGCTGCCGCGCGCGATGACCACGGTCCCCGTCGCCCTGCTCGCCTACGGCTTCGTGCTCGGCTGGTCGGTCGCCTGGCCACCGGGGCCGATCAATGCGGAAATCGCCCGCCGCTGCCTGGCTCGCGGATTCTGGGCCGGGTACGGGCTGATCCTCGGCGCCTCGACGGGCGATATCCTGTGGGCCCTCCTGGTCGCCGGCGGCATCGGCGCGCTGTTGCAGGGACCGACGCTGCATGGCGTGCTGGGTGTCGTGTCGGTGGCGTTGCTGGTGCTGCTCGGGGTCGGCTTCCTGCGCGGCGCCTGGCGCAGCCTGACCCGGCCGACCCCGCCGCCTCCGCGCTTCGAAAGCGGGCGGGCGAGCTACCTGCTCGGCCTCACGCTGGCGCTGACGAGCCCGTGGAATATCGCCTTCTGGCTCGCCGCCATGGGCCGTCCGGAGCTGGCCGGCCGGGGCATCGGCGCGCTGCTGGTGGTCATCGCCGGCGTGCTGGCCGCGGTGCTGCTCTGGGGCCTCGTCTGGTCGGGCCTGGTGCTGAGCCTGCGCCGCGCCGCTACCGGCCGGAGCTGGGACGTCATCGTGCGCGCCCTGACCGGCGTGCTGATGCTCGGCTTCGCCGCAACCTCCGCGTTGCGGCTGCTCGGCGGCTGATCAGGCGATCCGCGCGAGGGCCGCGTCCAGGCGCGCAAGCTCGGCCTGGGCGGTGACCAGCCTTTCGCGGTTCTCCTCGACCACCTCCTCCCGCGCACGGGCGACGAAATCGGGGTTGGCGAGCTTGGCGCGGGTCTTGCCGGCATCGGCCTCGATGCGGGCGCGGTCCTTCTGCAGACGCGCCCGCTCGGCGGCGAGGTCGATGATTCCGGCCAGCGGCAGCACCAGCGTCGCCTCGCCGACCACGGCCTGGGCGGAGCCGTGCGGCACCTCGCCCTCCAGCGCGCCGAAGCGCGCGGCGCGGGCCATGCGCCCGATCGCCTCCGCCCAGCGGGCACCGCGGGCGAGCGAAGCGGGGGCCGCCTCCTTGAGCAGCACCGGCGCAAGCTGGGAGGGCGGCACGTTCATCTCCGCGCGCACCGTGCGCACCTCGGAAATCAGCCGAACCACCCACTCCAGCTCCTCGCGCGCCGCGGCCGCGCCGGGCACTGCGAACGGCTCCGGCCAGGCGGCGCGGATCAGGCTGCATGGCGCGCCGTAGGCGAAATGATCCCACAGCTCCTCGGTGACGAAGGGCATCGCCGGGTGCAGCAGGCGCAGGATCAGCCCGAGCACATGGGCGGCAACCGCCCGGATCTCGGCGGCCTCCGCCGTCTCCGGCTTCGCCAGCAGGGGTTTGGCGAATTCCAGAAACCAGTCGCAGAACACGTTCCAGGTGAAGCGGCGGCAGGCACTCGCGTAATCGTCGAAGCGATAGGCCTCCAGCGCCCGCGTCGCCTCCTCGATGGTCGCACTCGCCGCATCCAGCAGCCAGCGCGACAGCGGCAGCGTGGCCTGGGCGGGATCGAAACCGGCGACCGGCGCAACGCCGTTCATTTCGCAGAAGCGGGCGGCGTTCCACAATTTGGTGGTGAAGCTGCGCTCGCTCTCGACGCGCGCCGCGCCCAGCTTGATGTCGCGCCCCGGCCCGGCGAGCGCACAGATGGTGAAGCGCAGCGCGTCCGCCCCGTAGCGGTCGATCAGCTCCAGCGGATCGATGACGTTGCCCTTCGATTTGCTCATCTTCTGGCCGCGTTCGTCGCGCACCAGCCCGTGGATGTGGACGGCGCGGAACGGCACGTCGCCCATGAAATGATGGCCCATCATCATCATCCGGGCGACCCAGAAGAAGATGATGTCGAAGCCCGTCACCAGCACGTCGCCCGGATAATAGCGTGCCAGCTCCTTGGTCTTTTCCGGCCAGCCCAGGGTGGAGAACGGCCACAGCGCGCTGCTGAACCAGGTGTCGAGCACGTCCTCGTCGCGGGTGAGCGGGCGCTCCTCGCCGTAATGCGCGCGGGCGGCGGCGGCGGCGGCGGCCTCGCTGCGCTCGACGAACACATGCCCGTCCGGCCCGTACCAGGCCGGAATGCGATGTCCCCACCAGAGCTGGCGGCTGATGCACCAGGGCTGGATGTCGCGCATCCAGGCGAAGAAGGTGTTCTCCCATTGCTGCGGCACGAAGGCGGTGCGTCCCTGCTCGACGGCGGCGATCGCGGACTTGGCCAGCTCCCCGGCATTGCAGTACCACTGCACCGTCAGCAGCGGCTCGATCGGCACCCCCGAGCGGTCGCCATGCGGCACCTGGTGGGTGTGCGGCTCGGTCTTCTCCAGCACGCCGAGACGTTCCAGTTCAGCGACGATGGCCTTGCGCGCGGCGAAGCGATCCTGGCCTGCGAGCGACCGCACGAAGGCCGGATCGGCGACATTCGCGACGATCCGCAGATCGTCGGCGATCTCGTCCACCGTGATGCGCGCCTCGCGGTCGAGCACCGAGGGCATCGCCAGGCCATGGCGCTGGCCGACCGCGAAATCGTTGAAATCATGCGCCGGCGTGATCTTCACCGCGCCGCTGCCCTTGGCGGGATCGGAGTATTCGTCGGCAACGATGGGAATCCGCCGGCCGACCAGGGGAAGGATCGCGAAGCGGCCGATCAGGTGGGCATAGCGCCCATCCTCGGGATGCACGGCAATCGCGGTATCGCCCAGCATGGTCTCCGGCCGGGTCGTGGCCACCGTGACCCCCTCCTGCGAGCCCTCGAGCGGATAGTGCAGATGCCACAGATTGCCGCGAATCTCCTTGGCCTCGACCTCGAGATCGGAAATCGCCGACTGGAATTTCGGATCCCAGTTGACCAGCCGCCGGTCGCGATAGATCAGCCCCTCGCGGTGCAGGGTGACGAACACCTCCCGCACCGCCTCGGAAAGGCCGTCATCCATGGTGAAGCGCTCACGCGGCCAGTCCAGCGAGGCGCCGAGGCGGCGCAGCTGGGCGGTGATGGTGCCGCCGGACTCGGCCTTCCACTGCCACACGCGCTCGAGAAACTTCTCGCGCCCGAGCGCCTGGCGGGTGGTGCCCTCGGCGGCCAGCAGGCGCTCCACCACCATCTGGGTGGCGATGCCGGCATGGTCGGTGCCCGGCTGCCACAGCACATCGCGCCCCTGCATGCGCCGCCAGCGCACCAGCGTGTCCTGCACGGTGAAGGTCAGCGCATGGCCCATATGCAGGCTGCCGGTGACGTTGGGCGGCGGGATCATGATGGTGAACGGGACGGCGTTGCTGTTGGGGACGGCGGCAAACGCGCCGGAGGCTTCCCAGCCGGCATACAGCCGCTGCTCGGTCTCGGCG
>JAGXAV010000334.1 GCA_018971455.1 Rhodospirillales bacterium | reverse complement strand
TGCACCACCCCCTCGCCGGCATCGAGCCAGGCCACCGCCCATTCCACCCGCCCGGTGCGCGCGCCCTGCGGCCCGGCCGGCAAATCGGCATCCCCCGCCCAAATCGGCACCACCAGCGCGGCGCCGGCGATGTCCTCCTCCAGGCTGTCGCGCAGCCCGCCGGGAAAATGCAGCACCGCCTCGGCCGGCGTCTCGCTGCCCTTGATCAGCGCCGGATCGCAAGCCCAGCGGATGGTGACGCCGCGGAACAGATACGCCTTGGACCGGCACAGCCGGTAGAGCCGGGCGGCGCTGAAGGCGAGCGGGCCGAAAATCTGCGGGTCCGGGTGGAAGCGGATGGTCGTCCCGCGCCGGTTCTGCACCGCCCCGGCATTGCCCAGCTTCGTGGTCGGCTTGCCGCGGGCATAGCTCTGCCGCCACAGCACGCGCTCGCGCGCCACCTCCACCTCCAGCAGGTCGGACAGCGCGTTGACCACCGAGCTGCCCACCCCGTGCAGCCCGCCCGAGGTGTCATAGACCTTGCCGCCGAATTTTCCGCCTGAATGCAACGTCGTGAGAATGACCTCCAACGCGCTCAGATTCTTGAATTTCGGGTGGGGATCGACGGGGATGCCGCGGCCATTGTCGCGCACGGTCAGGATATTGCCGGCCTCCAGGTTCATCTCGATCGTGCTGGCATGGCCGGCCACCGCCTCGTCCATGGCGTTGTCCAGAATCTCGGCCGCCAGGTGGTGCAGGGCGATTTCGTCCGTGCCGCCGATATACATGCCGGGCCGGCGCCGCACCGGCTCCAGCCCCTCCAGCACCTCGATATCCTTGGCCGAATAGGCCGAGTCCTCGCGGGCCGGCTTCCCGTTGGTGAACAGATCGTTCATGCTGTGTTCCGATTTCCGGGGGCACTCTACCGGCGCCGCCCGAATCCCCACAAGCCTCGCCTCAGCGCTCGCGCACGCCCAGCCGCGCCGGGGTCACGGCGATGTAGCGGCGCGGCGCCAGCCGCTCGCCAAGATGGAAATCCTGCGCCCGGGCCAGGATGGCGCGGTCCTCGCCGCTGATGCGCAGCGCCTCGCGCAGATGGTCCGTCCAGGTCTCGACGGACCACACTTCCAGCCACCCCTCGGGGTGCGCGACATCCTCGTAGAGCTGCCAGTCCAGCGCCCCCGCCCGCCCGCGCGCGTCGCGCACCGCGGCCATGGCGGCCAGGAAGGCATCCTGGCGCGCCGGGTCGATGCGATAGGCCTGCGACTCGAGCACCCGCCCCCGCCCGCCGCGCACCAGTGCGGCCAGTTCGGGCGCCACCGCCTCCGGCTCGGGCGCATCCGCCACCTCCGGCCGCGCCACCAGGCCGGAGCCATCGATGTCGAAGCCGCGCGCGCCGAGGGCGAACGCCACCCCGGTGCCGGCGGCGGCCAGCAGCGTGAGGGTCAGGCCGATCTGCGTGCCCAGCCAGCCCCAGAAGAAGGTGCCCACCACCAGCGCGCCATTGAAGGCCAGCTGGTAGATCGCCAACGCCCGCGACCGCACCCAGGCGGGTGCTGCCATCTGGGCGGCCCCCTGCGCCACCGAGGAGGCGCCGACCCAGCCGACGCCGAACAGCATCATGCCCCCGGCGGCCACCAGCCAGTGCCGCGCCAGCGCCAGCACCGCCATGCCGAGGCAGGAGCAGAGCGTCGCGGCGAACACCGTGCCGCCGCGCGACAGCCGCGCCCGCACCTGCGGCAGGATCAGCCCGGCCGTGACACCCCCCGTCCCCATCAGCCCGAGCAGCAGGCCGTAGGTGCCGGCGCCGAGATGGAGCTGCTGCCTGACCACCAGCGGAAGCATCGCCCAGGGTGCCGCGGCCGGCGCGAAATACGCCGCCGAGCGCAGCATCGCCGCCCGCACCACGGGCGTGTGGCGCACGAAGCGCATGCCCGCGCGCACTGCGCCGACGAAATGCTCGCGCGGCAACGGGGCCGTGCGGGCCCGCCGGTGCCAACTTAAAAGCGCTGCGATCACAGCAAGATATGAAACAGCGTTAAGACCGAAGGCCAGCGACGCGCCGCCCGCCAGCAGCAGCGCCCCGGCCAGCGCCGGCCCGACCGCGCGCGCCAGGTTGAAACCCACCCCGTTCAGCGCCACCGCCTGGGCAATGTCGCGACGCGGCACCACCTCGATCATCACGCTGCCCCAGGCCGGGCTGTTCATCGCCGCACCGACGCCAATGGCGAAAGTCAGCGCCAGCAGGCTCACCACGCCGACATGGCCGGCAAAGGTCAGCACCGTCAGCAGGCTCGCGGCGAGCAGCATCCAGCCCTGGGTGCCGAGGATGAAGATGCGCTTGTCGATGGTGTCGGCCAGCGCACCCGCCGGCAGGGCCAGCAGGAACACCGGCAGGATGGTCGCCGCCTGCACCAGGCTGACCACCAACGGGTTGGGCGAGAGCGTGGTCATCAGCCACCCCGCGCCCGTGTTCTGCATCCACACGCCCAGCGAGACGACGACGTTGGCGCCCCACAACATGCGGAACAGCGCGTGGCGCAGCGGAGCCAGGGCGGGGGGCAGGCGCATCGCAGCATGATTGCCTGCGAGGCCGCGGCGAGGGAAGGCCATCGCGGGCGGCATTTTTAATTATATTATATAATTATAATATTAAATAATCAATTCGGACGCGACGACCCCGGCCGCGGTCACAATCCGCTCAGGCGGCGTCCCGGGTCTGCGCCAGCGCCAAGCCGCGGGCCACCGAGGGGCCGATCAGCACCAGCGTCGGCCCGTCCGTGGACCAGGCGGGCGCCCGCGCCACCAGCGTGTCCAGCGTGCCGTGCAGCACGCGCTGGCGCGGCGTGCCACCGCGCTCGACGAGTGCGGCCGGGGTTGCCGCGGGCAGGCCGTGCGCCAGCAGCCCGGAGCGCAGCTCGGGCAGCGAGACGATGCCCATATAGACGGCAAGGGTCGCCCGGCTGCGCACCAGCGGCGCGAAATCGAGGTCGAGCCGGCCCTCGCGCGTGTGGCCGGTGACGAAGGTGAGGCTGCTGGAGGCGTCGCGATGGGTCAGCGGAATCCCCGCCTGGGCCGCGCAGGCCAGCGCCGCCGTCACGCCCGGCACCACCTCGCAGACGATGCCGGCCTCCGCGAGCGCCTCGGCCTCCTCGCCGCCGCGGCCGAAGACGAAGGGATCGCCCCCTTTCAGCCGCACCACCCGCTTGCCCTGCCGGGCCAGGCGGACCAGCAGCGCGTTGATCTCCTCCTGCCGCAGGCAATGATTGGCGCGCTGCTTGCCGACGAAGATGCACGTTGCATCGCGGCGCGCCATGTCCAGCACCTCCTCGGTCACCAGCCGGTCATGGACGATGACATCCGCCTCGCCGAGCAGGCGCTGGGCGCGCAGCGTCAGCAGGTCGGCCGCACCGGGCCCGGCGCCGACCAGATGGACGATGCCGGCCGTCTCCGGCGCGCCGGCCAGGGCACGGGCGAAGGCG
>JAGXAV010000333.1 GCA_018971455.1 Rhodospirillales bacterium | reverse complement strand
TATCGAAATACGGATAATCCTGCCGGATGCCGATGCCCTTGTTGGGGAAGCAATCGGCGTAGCTATGGCCGTTGGCAAAGGGTTTGGTGAAGGCGGCCTTGCCGTCATCGAGGGCGAAGTCATAGGGAGGGAACTGCATGATGTCCTCCCATTGCTTGCGCATGCCGGCGTCGATGGCATAGGGGCCGTTGCCGAATTCGGCCATCGGCAGCTTGGGGAAGCGGTTGTGGAAATAGCCCTGGAACGCCTTGAGGTCGGCCGCCGGGTCGATCCGCCCGGCGGCGCGCGCCGGGATGGGGAGGGCCGATCCGGCGGCGGCCAGTCCCAGTGCGGCAAGAGCGAGGATCAGCAGGCGGTTCATGGGCATTCCCTCCGTCACATCCGCGGCGCGGTCAGCCGATCTTGGCGGTCAGCGAATCGCTCTTGCCGAGATTGTCGGTCCAGCTGATCTTGAGCTCATCGCCCTTCTTGCCGCCCTGGAAGCTGAACTTGATGTAGGGGTCCTTGGACACGGCGGGGCCCCAGAAGGCGGTGAGAACCTTCTTGCCGGCGTGCTCGAAAACCAGTTCCTCGATGTAGTGCGGCGGGATCAGCTTGCCGGTGCTGTCCTTGATGAAGCCGGAATCCATCGGATGCTGAATGAGCGACTGGACCTCGGTCGAGGTACCGCCGGCGATGGCGCGGACGCGAATTGTCGAGGGCATATGGGGGATTCTCCTGCTCTGCCGTCTCAGCCGCCGCAGCCGCCGAGCGTGACCTTGACCGTCTTGGTGGTGCTGAAAAGCTTGCCATCGGATTCGATGAGGGCCAGCACCTCGCTGGTCTTGGCCATCTTGAGGCGGCAGGCGATGCTGGGCGCCGTGCCGGCAGGAAACGTATAGGAGGCGGCAATGGTGAACGGATTTTCCGGCACCAGGATCGACATCGACGTCACGTTGGGCAGCGTCGTGGCCAGCGCGACAGGCACCACCGCGCCGTTCTCGGCGATCTCCGGCACATCGAGCGAGATCTTGTCCGACGGGGTGAAATCCTTGCCGTAAAGGGCCTTCACCGCATCCGTCTGATTCTTGCTGTGGAAGGCATTGGCCGGCCAGTTGGGCGTGTCGACCCCGGCGCGGGCCGCGACGGAGCGCAGCGCGCCGCCAACAACACCGAGCGCCGCGAGCAGCTTGAGCGCGCCGCGCCGGGTCGTTCCCTGTCGGGCATTTTGAGCGGTAGGCATGGTCATCTCCTTTGATCCTGGCGGGCGATCCTGTGGCGGACCGCTACATGGTGTAGAGAAAATCGACGATGGCGCTGATGTCGTGCTGGGAGAGGATCAGGTTCTTGCCGAAGGCCGGCATGACCGTCTGCGGATTGCGCGTTTCCTCGTCGTAGATGATGTCGTAGAGCGCCTTGCGATCCGGAAAGCGCGCCTTCATGCCCTTGAGCTCGGGGCCGACATTGCTGGCGACATCGCTGCCTTTCATGGTGTGGCAGGCATAGCAATTGCCCATTGCGCGGTCGGCGGCGAGCTTTTCGCCCTCGGCCGCGGCGCCCTGCGCATGCGCGACGCCGGCGAGGAGCACGCCGCCCAGGAGCAGCGCGCCGAGCAGGAAGGGGGCCTGATTTGCACCACGCATGCGGGATCTCCGGAAATCTATTGTGGCAGCGAGGTATCCAGCGGGCCGGTGGTCCGTGGTGTCAAGTTCTTGCCCTCGGCGGAGGAGGTGATCTTGACCGCGGCGGGATCGACGCAGGCCTTCATGCAAGCCGTGTCATGCGTGTCGGGGCGGGGATCTTTCCAGATGAAGCCGTCGCGATTCGGCATTTTCACCTTGGGCAGGCTGTTCTGATCGGCCACGAAATCGTTGGGCACGATGTTGTTGAGGTTCAGCACATAGGCGGTGATGGCATAGACATCATCCGGCGCCAGGCTGTGCGGGGCAGGGAACGGCATCGAGCTGTTGACGTAGTCCCACAACGTCGTCGCGTACGGCCAGAAGCTACCGACCGTCGGCTCGGGCCGGTCGCCTTTCAGCGAGCCGCCGGCGAGCTTCGGATAGCGCGTCTCGCCCTCGCCGAACGTGCCATGGCAGGGCGCGCATTGCTGCGCGAAGACGTCTGCACCGTGATCGACGTTGCCGTGGCCGGGCGGCAATCCCTGCCCGTCCGGCCGCACCGAAATGGCCCAGCCCGCGATCTGCGCGGGCGTGGCCGGCGTGCCGTAGCCATAGTAGCCCGGCGGCTGCCCGGCCGCCCATGCGGGCGAAGCGGCGAACAGAACGGCCGCGGCGGCGATGTGCCTAGCCCAGCTGGACATCGAACACGCTCCCATCGGGCTTCACCTGCCAGGTCTGAATGGAATTGTTGTTGTAGATCGGGTTGACGCCGCGGATGCGGCGCAACTCGGCGATGGTGGGTTGAACGAACCCGGTCTCGTCCACGGCGCGCGACTGCAGCAGGGCGGGCTTGCCGTCCCAGCGCCATTCCAGGGTGAACCGCGTCAGCGCCTTCGGCAGCACCGGCCCCTGCAGCCGCGCCTCGGCCCAGTTCACGCCGCCATCGAGACTGACATCGACCTTGCGGATGGCGCCGAGGCCCGACCACGCGAACCCGCGGATTTCATAAATTCCCGGCCCGCGCGGAGGCATTTCGGGACAGGGGAAGGTGATGACCGACTTGGCATAGAGCGGCCAAGTGAAGCCGCGCGCCTTCCCGTCCGGCATCAGCTCGGTATATTTGGAGGTCTCCTCGCGGGTGAACCACGGCTGGTCGCCGAGCTGGATGCGGCGCAGCCATTTGACGTTCACATTGCCCTGCCACCCCGGAACGAGCAGGCGGACCGGATAGCCTTGCTCCGGCCGGAGCGCCTCGCCATTCTGGCCATAGACCACGAGGCAATCATCGAGCGCCTTGTCGAGTGGCAGGCTGCGCGACATGTGGGCCGCATCGGCGCCCTCCACCAGCAGCCATTTGGCCGTCTTCTTGATGCCGGCTTCCTCCAGCAGCGTCGAGAGCTTCACCCCCGTCCATTCCGCGCAGCCGAGCATGCCATGGGTGAATTGCAGCGAATTGAGCTGGGCGCCGCGCCATTCCATGCCGCCATTGGCGGGACATTCGATGAAATGGATGCGCGACACGCTGGGGAAGCGGCGGATATCCTCCATGGTGAACAGCAGGGGGCGATCCACCATGCCGTGGATCATCAGGCGGTGCTGGGCCGGGTCAACCGTCGGGCGGCCGCCATGGTAGCGTTCGAAGAACACGCCGTTGGCGGTGATGATGCCGTCCTGGTGCTGCAGCGGCGTGAAGCTGATGGAGGATTCGGCCGATGCCGTCAGCCACGGAACATTGCGCCGGATGACGCCCTTCTCGAATTGCGAGGGCTGCCCGTAGGGACGGGACACGACTCCCGGGCCGAGGGCCTGCGACCATGGCGGGTCGGCCGGTGGGGAGGCGAGCGGCGCCGCGGCCCGCGCGCCCGTGACGAGGCCGGATGCGGCGATC
>JAGXAV010000332.1 GCA_018971455.1 Rhodospirillales bacterium | reverse complement strand
CCTGGGCGCGGGCGAGCGGCGCCAGGCCCGGGCCAAGCAACAGCGCGTTGATGGCGAGCGCGGCGGTCAGGCGGAACAGGGGGTGGTGCGTGCGCACGGCGGTCTTCCTTTCGGCCGCCGCAATCGCGGCCGTGATCGCCAGCCTTGCCGCGGAACATGGCAAAACCACGACCGGGCCGGCAGCCCTGAGGTTAATTCTTATTCAGAACCTTTGCCAGCCATCGTGCCGACACCGTACTGCCGCAAAGCGCGCCCATATCAGACCCAACGGTCCGTTCGGACCCGACGTCCTAACCGGGAGCGTGCCATGTCGTCATCTCGCAACCTGCCGTTCCGCCCGCGGGCGCTGCGCAAGCTGCTGGTCGCCACCTCAGCGCTTGCGCTGCTCGGGCTTGGCGGCTGCGTCTATTACCCTGACGGGTATTATGGCGGGGGCTATTACGGCCCTGCCTACGGCTACGCCGCCCCGGCCCCGGGCGTCTATGTCGGCGGCGGCTGGTGGCATGGCGGCTGGGGCCATGAGGGCCATGGCTGGGGGCATTGGCGGTGACCGTGACTGCCGCCCGCCCGCGCCGGGCGGGCGGCAGACGGATCAGTGGCTGAGCGCGCGGCCGATTTCCTCGGTCATTTTCTTCGCGTCGCCGAACAGCATCATGGTGTTGGGGCGGAAGAACAGCTCGTTCTCCACGCCGGCATAGCCGGAGGCCATCGAGCGCTTGACGAACAGGACGGTGGCCGCCTTGTCCACCTCCAGGATCGGCATGCCGTAGATCGGGCTCTTGGGGTCGGTCTTGGCGGCCGGGTTGGTGACGTCGTTGGCGCCGATGACGTAGACCACGTCGGCCGTGCTGAACTCGTTGTTGATCTCCTCGAGCTCGAACACCTCGTCGTACGGCACGTTGGCCTCGGCGAGCAGCACGTTCATGTGCCCGGGCATGCGGCCGGCCACCGGGTGGATGGCGTATTTCACCTCCACCCCTTCCTTCTTCAGCGTGTCGGACATCTCGCGCAGGGCGTGCTGGGCCTGGGCGACGGCCATGCCGTAGCCCGGCACGATGATCACCTTGCTGGCGTTCTTCATGATGAAGGCGGCATCCTCGGCCGCACCCGACTTCACCGTGCGGTCGATCGCGGCACCGCCGCCGGCCGCGGCCGCGCCGCTATCGGTGCCGAAGCCGCCGAGCAGCACGTTGATGATGCTGCGGTTCATGCCCTTGCACATGATGTAGGACAGGATCGCGCCCGAGGCGCCCACCAGCGCGCCGGTGACGATGAGCGCGAGATTCTGGATGGTGAAGCCGATGCCGCAGGCAGCCCAGCCCGAGTAGCTGTTCAGCATCGAGACGACGACCGGCATGTCCGCCCCGCCGATCGGGATGATCAGCAGGAAGCCGAGGGCGATGGCGAGGGCCGCGATCAGCCAGAACACCGCCTGGCTGCCGGTGGCGACGAAGGTGATGATAAGCGCCAGCAGCAGCAGGCCGAGGCCGAGATTGAGCTGATGCTGGAAGGGGAAGGTGATCGGGTTGCCCTTCATCAGCGCCTGCAGCTTGGCGAAAGCGATGAGCGAGCCGGAGAAGGTGATGGCGCCGATGGCCAGGCCGAGGGACATCTCGACCAGGCTCTCGGGATAGATGCCATGGGCGCCGGCGATGCCGAACGCCTCCGGCGCGTTCAGTGCGGCGGCGGCAACGAACACGGCGGCGAGGCCCACCAGCGAGTGGAAGGCGGCCACGAGCTGGGGCAGCGCCGTCATCCGGATGCGCAGCGCCACGGTGATGCCGACGCTGCCGCCGATCGCCATGGCCAGCACGATCAGCCCGATGCCGGGCAGCGACATGCCGTGATGCACCAGCGTCGCCAGGATGGCCAGCGCCATGCCGGCCATGCCCATGATGTTGCCGCGGCGCGAGGTTTCGGGGTTGGACAGGCCGCGCAGCGCAAGGATGAACAGCACCGCGGCGACGAGATAGACCAGCGAGGTGAGGCTTGCGGACATGATGGGCTACCTCGCCTTCTTCTTGAACATCGACAGCATGCGCTGCGTCACCACGAACCCGCCGAAGATGTTCACGCTGGCGAGCATGACCGCGATGAAGCCGAAGCCCATCGCCCAGCCGGAGACGGCCAGGCCGGTGGCGAGCATGGCGCCGACCACGATGACCGAGGAGATGGCGTTGGTGACGCCCATCAGCGGGCTGTGCAGCGCCGGGGTGACGTTCCACACCACGTAGTAACCGACGAAGCAGGCCATCAGGAAGATCGCCAGCAGGAAGACGAAAGGCTGCACCGCCTCGGCCGCGGGGCCGGCGGCGATGGCGAGGCTGCGCGCGCCGGCGGCGAGATCATTCGCGCGGGCCGCGAGGGCGGTGGCCTGCTCGGCCAGTTGGGCGGGGGTCATGGGCGCGCTCCGGTTCAGGCGGCTTGGGCGGGACGGAATTGCGGGTGCACCACCACGCCGCCGCGCGTCAGCAGCACGCCGGCGATGATGTCATCGCCCTCGGGCAGCTTCGGGGCGCGCGCCTCCTTGTCCCAGAAGGTGGTGAGGAAGGTCGTCAGGTTGCGCGCGTAGAGGCTGCTGGCGGCGACCGCGATGCGGCTGGGCCAGTTGCGCCAGCCAAGAATGCGCACGCCGTTGGCGGTGAGGATGCTCGCGCCCGGCTGTGTCGCCTCGCAATTGCCGCCGGCATCCGAGGCGAGATCGACGACGACGCTGCCCGCCTTCATGGCGGCGACCATCGCCTGCGTGACGATGACGGGCGCGCGGCGGCCCATCACCAGCGCGGTGCAGATGACGAGGTCGTTCTTCGCCACCGTGGTGGCCATCAGCTCGGCCTGTTTCTGGCGGAAGGCGTCGCTCATCTCCTTGGCGTAGGCGCCCTTCTGGGCCGCCGTCTCCTCGTCCTCCACGCCGATGAAGGTGGCGCCGAGGGATTTGATCTCCTCCTTGGCGGCCGGCCGCACGTCGGTGGCCGAGACGATGGCGCCGAGGCGGCGGGCGGTGGCGATGGCCTGCAACCCGGCCACGCCGGCGCCGATGACGAACACACGGGCCGGCGGCACGGTGCCGGCGGCCGTCATCATCATCGGGAAACCCCGCTCGAAGGCCGCCGCCCCCTCGATGACGGCGCGGTAGCCGGCCAGGTTGGCCTGGCTCGACAGCACGTCCATCGACTGGGCGCGGGTGATGCGCGGCAGCATTTCCATCGCCACGCAGTCGATGCCGGCCTGGGCCAGGCTCGGCACCAGGGCGGCATCGCCGAAGGCGCCGGCGGTGCAGACCAGCAGCGTGCCGCGCGCCATCAGGGCGCGCTCGGCCGGGCCCGGCGCCTGCACGGCGAAGACGATGCCGGCACCGGCCAGGGCGGCGGCCGGATCGGCGGCGATCTCGGCGCCGGCGGCGATATACTCGGCATCCGAGACCGCGGCCGCGAGGCCGGCCCCGGACTCGACGGCCACCGTCAGGCCGAGGGCCGCGAGCTTCTTGACG
>JAGXAV010000331.1 GCA_018971455.1 Rhodospirillales bacterium | reverse complement strand
CGGTGACGTGCAGGAACAGGTTGACCTTGGCGGGCGCCGGCTCGACCAGCATGGCCGGCGGGCTACTGCACCGCCTTGTTGACCGGCACAGCCGCGCGCAGCGAGAGGTTGCCGTCGCGCAGGCGCGCCCGCAGCTTGGCCACCTGCTCGGGGTCGGGTTTCAGCGTCAGCGACCGGCGCCACTGGAACTGCGCCTCCAGCTTGCGTCCGGCGGCCCAGTAGGCGTCGCCGAGATGGGCGCTGACCGTGCTGTCCTCGGCGTCGAGCTCGACGGCGCGTTCGAGCAGCCGGACCGCGCCCTTCACGTTGCCCTGGCGCAGCTCGACCCAGCCCAGGCTGTCGATGATCGCGCCGTCATTGGGCCGCTGCTCGGCGGCGCGCTCGATCAGCTTGTGGGCCTCGGCCAGATTCTCGCCGCGCTCCGTCATCGAATAGCCGAGATAGTTCAGCACATAGGGCTGGTTGGGCGACAGCCGCAGCGCGGTTTGCAGGTCCGCCTTGGCGCGCGGCCATTGATGGGCGCGCTCCAGCGCGATGCCGCGATCGTAGAACAGCGCCCAGTTCTGCGGCCCCGGCGTGCCGATCAGCGCCACGGCGCGATCATAGGCGGCGACCGCGTCGGAGAAATGCCCCTCGATCCGCTGGATGTCGCCCTGCATCGAGGGGATGTCGGCCGCGCGCGGGAATTGCCGCGCCAGCTGCGCGAGATCGCCGAGGGCCGCCTTGTTGTCGTCCATGCGCGAGCGCAACGCCGCCACGCGCAGCCGCACCAGCGGTGCCAGCGGATCGCTGCCGGCCACCGCGCTGAGGCTGGCGAGCGCGCGGTCGAGATGATTGCCGGTCTGGTAGATCTCGGCGTTCAGCAGGCGCGCCGGCGTCAGGTTCGGCTGGAGATCAAGGGCCAAATGCAGCAGGATGGCCGAGAACTCCGAGCTGTCCTGGACATGCAGGGCCGCGGCCAGGGCCAGATACGCCTCGGCCACGCCATCGGCCGGGCCGCGGATCTGGCGCTCGGCCGCCTTCGCCTGCAATCCCGGAATGGCGATCGCCAGATCGGGATTGGCGGTGGCCAGCGCCGCCAGCGTGGCCTGGGCGGCGGCGGTCTGGCCCTGGCGGGCCTGCCAGCTCGCCAGCACGCGCGCCAGGGCGAGATTGGGCCCGCCGCTGCTGGCCTGGGCGATGCCGTAGAGCCGCCCGGCCTGGGGGATGTCGCCGCCCAGATCGGCGATGACGGCGGCGTGCAGCGCATAGACGCCGCGGAAGCGGGTGCCCTCCACCAGGGGCTTAAGGGTGGTCAGGGCCGCGGCGGTCTGGCCGGCGCCCTGCTCGGCCCAGGCTATCAGGATCGGCCGGAGGAGATCCGTCACCCCGTTGGCCGGCAGGGCGGCGAACTGCTTCTGCGCCTCGGCCCATTGCCCGGCCTTCACGGCTTCGTCGCCCAGCAGCAGGTCGGCCGCCGGGTTGAGCGGCAGGTCGCGCGCAAGCTCGGTGGCTTCCGGCCGGCCGGCGAGCAGGGCGGTCAGGAAGGCTTCCTGCTGCAGCGCCTTGTTGGCCGGATCGACGGCGAGCGCGCGCATGAACTCGCTGGAGGCGGTGGCGAGATCGCCGCTCTGGGCGGCATAGCGCGCGATCAGATAGGCGGCGGCGGCGCCGGAGACGTCGTGCCGCCGGGCCACCGCCACGCCGGCGGAGGGGTTGGCCGCCGCACAGGCCGAAAGCAGGGACAGGACCAGAAGTGCGGCGCGCCGCAGCGAACGAGCATGTTGCATCGGCTGAGTTTACCAGCCCGACGCGGCCAGCACCACGCCCTCGCGCGCGTGCCGCGCGCCAAGGTCGGACGCCAGCGTCGGACGCCGGCCCGCCCGGCAATGCGGCCGCTATTCGGCGGCCTGGGCGTACTCCTCGAGCGGGGCGCAGGTGCAGACCAGGTTGCGATCGCCATAGACGTTGTCCACGCGCTTGCCCGGCGGCCAGTATTTGGCCGCCGCCACGAAGGGCAGCGGGAAGGCCGCCTGGGCGCGCGCATAGCCGTGCGTCCAGGCATCGGCCATCACCTCGCGCGCGGTGTGGGGCGCGTTCTTCAGCGGGTTGTCGGCCCGGTCGAGCCGGCCGGCGGCGATGTCGGCGATTTCGGCGCGGATGGCGATCATCGCGTCGCAGAAACGGTCGAGCTCGGCCTTGGGCTCGCTCTCGGTCGGCTCGATCATCAGCGTGCCGGCCACCGGCCAGGACATGGTGGGCGCATGAAACCCGTAATCCTGCAGGCGCTTGGCGATATCCTCGACCATCACCCCGGCCTCCGCCTGGAAGCCGCGACAATCGATGATGCACTCATGGGCGACCTTGCCAGAGGGCGCGGTGTAGAGGATCGGGAAGTGCGGGGCGAGGCGGCCGGCGATGTAGTTGGCGTTGAGGATCGCCACCTCCGTCGCCCGCGTCAGCCCCTCCGGTCCCATCATGCGGATATAGGCGTAGCTGATCGGCAGGATGAGGGCGCTGCCGAAGGGCGCCGCGGCGACCGGGCCGTAGCTGGTGGCCGGCCCGGCATCGGCGCGCAGCGGGTGGCTCGGCAGGAAGGGCAGCAGGTGCGCCGCCACTCCAATCGGCCCGACGCCCGGCCCGCCGCCGCCATGCGGGATGCAGAAGGTCTTGTGCAGGTTGAGGTGGCAGACATCGGCGCCGATCCGCCCCGGGCTGGTCAGGCCGACCTGGGCGTTCATGTTCGCGCCGTCCATGTAGACCTGTCCGCCGGCTTCGTGGACGATCTGGCAGATATCGCCGATGCGCTCCTCGAACACGCCATGGGTGCTCGGGTAGGTGACCATCAGCGCGGCCAGCCGGTCCGCGTGCTGGCCCGCCTTGGCGCGCAGATCATCGACATCGACATTGCCCTCGCGGTCGCAGGCGACGACGACCACGCGGTAGCCGGCCATCGTCGCACTCGCCGGATTGGTGCCGTGGGCGCTCGACGGAATCAGGCAGATGTCGCGGGCGTGCTCGCCGCGACTCTCGTGCCAGGCGCGGATGGCCAGCAGGCCGGCAAACTCGCCCTGGCTGCCGGCATTGGGCTGCAACGACACGCCGGCGAAGCCGGTGGCCTCGGCCAGCCAGCCGGCCAGCCGGTCGATCAGCGTCTTGTAGCCCTGCGTCTGGTCGGCCGGCGCGAAGGGGTGGATGTCGGCAAAGCCCGGCAGGGTGATCGGGATCATCTCCGCCGCCGCGTTGAGCTTCATGGTGCAGGAGCCGAGCGGAATCATGCTGCGGTTGAGGGCGATGTCGCGATCCTCGAGGCGCTTGAGATAGCGCAGCATCTCGTGCTCGGAGCGGTGCGTGTTGAAGACCGCATGCTCCAGGTAGGCGCTGCGCCGGCGCAGGGCGGCGGGGATGCTGGCGCCGACGGCGCGCAGATCGCCGCCGAGCAGATTGGCCAGCCGCGCCAGATCCTCGCGCGTCACCGTCTCGTCGAGCGCGATGCCGATGCCGGTGGCGTCGATGC
>JAGXAV010000330.1 GCA_018971455.1 Rhodospirillales bacterium | reverse complement strand
CGGCCGCCCTGACACAGATCAACGCCGTCAGGCTGCGGCCGGGCGGGCCGGCGCACAAGCCGCTATTGTTGCACGCCAGCCACGAAGCGGCGCAGCTCGGCGGCCACGTCCGGCACCAGCAGATCCCACCGGCGCGGGGCGCGGTGGCGCAGCAGGCGCAGCGAGGGGTACCACGGGCTGTCCTCGCGGCCGAGCAGCCAGCGCCAGTCCGGCGCCTGGGGCACCATCACCCAGGCCGGCCGCCCCATCGCGCCGGCGAAATGACCGACCGAGGTGTCGACGCACACCACCAGGTCGATATTCTCGATCACCGCCATGGTGTCGTCGAAATCGGCGATCTGGCGATCCAGGTCGATCAGCGGCGCCGCCCCCTTGTAGGCGGCGATCTGCGCCGTCGCCGGCCCCTTCTGGAGCGATACGAGGGCGATGCCCGGCACCTCGGCGAGCGGGGCCAGCGTGTCGAGCGTGATGGTGCGGTTGATGTCGTTGTTGTGGGTCGGCCGCCCGGCCCAGGCGATGCCGATGCGGCGCAGCCCGGCGGGCACCAATGCGTCGAGCCGCTCGCGCCAGAGCGCGCTGCGCGGCGGATCGGCGAACAGATAGGGGATTTTGGCGGGGATGCTGTCGAGGCGCGTGCCGTGCAGGCGTGGCAGGCCGGAGAACGGGCAGAAGGCAGCGTAGGGCGGGCATTCGTCCCAGCGGTTGAACATCGGAACGGCGGGGAAGTGGCGACGCAGGATCGGCAGCATTTCGGCGCTACAGGCGATGGCGACGTGCGCGCAGCGTTCCAGCACCCAGGGGATGTAGCGGGTGAACATCACCACATCGCCGAAGCCCTGGTCGGCGATCAGCAGCAGGATGCCGTCACCGAGATCCTGGCCGTTCCATTGCGGGGCGTTGGCGCGGGCGGCGAAATTCGGCGGCATCAGCGGCTGGGCGCCGGGGATCTGGTAGCGCCACTCGTACTCCTCCCAGCCCTTGGCGAACTCGCCGATCAGCAGATGGGCCTGGCCGAGCTTCATATGGGCCTGCGGCAGGTTGGGGCGCAGGTCCACGGCGTGGCGGGCGGCTGCGATGCAGGCGCTGATTTCGAGCCGGTCGTAATGGATCATGGCAAGATTGAACGGGCCCAGCGGGTCGGCCGGGTCAAGCGCCACGGCGCGGCGGGCGGCGGTCAGCGCCTCGTCGAGGCGGACCTGGAGGCGATAGAGTTCCGACAGGTTGCGGAAATGCGCCGATTTGATGCCGCCCTCGGCGATCGAACGTTCCATCAGCGCGGCGGCCTCGGCGGTGTTGCCGCGGCGGAAGGCGATCAGCCCCTTGAGGTGGACCGCGTCGGTCTGGCGCGGGGCGACGGCGAGGATGTGGCCGAGCAGCCGTTCGGCGGCATCGAGGCGGCCGGCTTCGACATATTCGGCGGCGATGGCGAAAACCTCGCCGGCCGGCACCGGAACGCTGCCGGCGCGGATGGCGGCGGCCGGTGCCGCCTCGGGCGCCGCCGGGGGCTGCGAGGATGGCTCGGGCGACAGCTGGGGCGGCATGGCGGGCGGCAGCAGAGCGGGGGACAGACCGGACAAGGGGCTCTCATTCACATTTGGGACGGCGGATACATATCAGGCGGGGGCCGAGGCTAGCCGAGGTCGGCGCGGAAATGAAACCACCCAGGGGGTGCGGCCGGCCGCCGATTTCCGCCCCGCCCCGCCATCGGCGGGCCTGCTCACGAAGGCGTGAGGGATTGACGGAATCTGATGGGCGGTCACGGGCGATGATCGCGAACTGATTGGCCGAACGGCCAGAAAATTAACATTTTGGCAATCGTTCGATTCCACCACGACCGCCTGCCGGTGGCTGCGGGATCGGCCAACCGCTGTCGGAGAGGCGCCCATGGACCAGCACGCAGCTGCGGAGGCGTGGCAGATCGACCCCATCACATCGACGATCCGCCCCTGCGACGCGATCCGCGACCCCGTCGTCATGGTGGTCGAGGAGATGCCGGCGCTCGGCGTCGCCATCGCCGAAGTGTGCGATTTCCTGCGCATCCGCGTCGAGCATGTCAGCTCGGCGCGGGAACTGGCCCAGGCCATGCCGCACCAGCGGCCGATTGCCGTGCTGAGCGAGGCGCGCAGCATCGATTGCAGCGTCTATGACCTGCTGATGGCGGTCGCCAGCTACGACACCGCCCTGCCGGTGCTGCTGGTCATCAACGATCAGCCGAGCCAGCGCGGCGCGCTCGATGCCGCCCAGCGGCTGTGGCAGCTGACCGAGGTGAGCCGCGTCGGCCAGCGGCCGGGCATTCGCGGGCTGATCGACTTCCTGTTCCTGGCCGGCCGCAAGAGCGGCGCGGAGCGGATGCTCCGGGCGTAACGGGCCTACCCGCCGAGAAGGGGAAAGGCGGCGTCGCGCGGCGACAGGATGGGGTCGGGCAGCGGCCAGAGGATGCCGAGCGCCGGATCGTCCCAGCGCAGGCCGCGATCCAGCGCCGGCTGGTAGGCCGCGCTCATCTGGTAGAACAGCTCGGCATTGTCGGTCAGCGTCTGGAAGCCGTGCGCGAAGCCGGGCGGGATGTAGAGGGCGCGGCGATTCTCCTGCGACAGATGAAAGCCCCGCCAGCTGCGATGGCTGATCGAGTGCGGCCGCAGATCGACCATCACGTCGAACACGGCGCCGCTGATGCAGCGCACCAGCTTGCCCTCGACCGCCGGCTCGGCCTGGAAATGCAGGCCGCGCAGCGTGCCGCGCCGGGCGTTGAAGGAGATGTTGCACTGGACGAACTCGCCGGGCAGGCCGTGGCGGATGAAATCCTCGCGGCAGAAGCTGCGGGCGAGGAAGCCGCGCTCATCGGCATGTTTCTCCAGATCGATGACGCAGGCCTGGGCGAGGTCGGTGGGCGTGATGATCATGCCATCACCCGCAGCTCCGGCACCGGGACGACGAAGCGCCCGCCCCATTCGCGGATGCCCGCCATCTGGGCCATCACCTCCTCGCGCAGATTCCATGGCAGGATCAGCACATAGTCGGGCCGGGCCGCGAGCAGCGCCTCGGGCGCCAGCACCGGGATGCGGCTTCCGGGCAGTTTCAGGCCCTGCTTGTGCGGGCTGCGATCAACGGTGAAGGCGAGCAGCTCGGGGCCGATGCCGCAATAATTGAGCAGCGTGTTGCCCTTCGCGGGCGCGCCATAGCCCGCCACGCGCTGGCCGGCGCGCCGCGCCGCGATGAGGAAGGTGAGCAGCTCGCATTTGATCTGCACCACGCGCTCGGCGAAGCGGCGGTAGATGGCGGCCCCGGGCAGGCCCGCCGCATCCTCGCGCGCGCGCAGCGCGCCGACGGCCGGCGCCGCGGGGCCGCTGCCGGCATGGCGCACATGCAGGCGAAGCGAGCCGCCATGGGTGGGCAGCTCCTCGACATCCACCACCGCGAGGCCGTGATGGGCGAGCACGCGCTCGGCCACGGTGAGGGAGAAATAGGAGAAATGCTCGTGGTAGATGGTGTCGAACTGGGTGTCTTCGAGCA
>JAGXAV010000329.1 GCA_018971455.1 Rhodospirillales bacterium | reverse complement strand
TTGCAGCAGATGGGGCAGGGCGGCGCGCGACGCGCGCACCACGGCCCGCAGATCGACCGCGAGGCTGGACTCCCAGCTCGCCTCGTCATCGCTCGGGCCGTAGCCGGTGGCGTTGTTGACCAGCACGTCGATGCCGCCCAGGGCGGTGGCGGCGGCGGCGATGTAGGCTTCGATCGCGGCGGCGTCGGCCAGATCGCAGATGGCGGTGTGGGTGGGGTGGCCGAAGGCGGCGAGCTCGGCACCTGTGGCGTGCAGGGCGGCGGCGCCGCGCGCGCAGATGGAGACCGCGGCACCCGCCTCGGCGAAGGCGAGCGCGATGGCGCGCCCGATGCCGCGGCTGGCGCCGGCGACGATGACGCGCCGGCCGGTGACGTCGATCTGCATGGGGTCTCTCCGTGACTGCTCCGGTTACGCCTATCTCGGCGCGGCGCGGCGGGAAAGCCCCGCTTTACAGACACTGGCGGACCCGGTCTGATCGGCGGCCCACGAACCGGCGGGACCGCGCATGACCGACAGCCTCATTCCCCTCGATCCCGGTGCCAGGAAGGCCATTCTCCAGGCCGCGGCGTCGTTGCAGGACGAAAACGTCGCGCTGCTGGCGCGGCTGGTGCGCCATGCCAGCGTGCTCGGCCGGGAGCAATCCTGCCTCGCCGAGATGGAGGCGGTGTATCGCGAGATCGGGCTGGCGCCGCGGCGCGTCGCGGTCGATTCGCAGGCGCTGGCGGCGCATCCTGGCTTCTCGCCGCCGCTGATCGATTATGCCGGGCGGGATCCGGTGGTGGCGATGCACCGGCCGCAAGGCACGCGCGGGCGCAGCCTGCTGCTGCAGGGCCATGTGGACGTGGTGCCGGAGGGGGCCGCCGATCTGTGGGAGACGCCGCCCTTCGAGCCGAGCATTCGCGGCGGGCGCATGTATGGCCGCGGGGCGGCCGACATGAAGGCGGGCATCGCCGCCTATGTCACCGCGTTCCGGGCGCTGCGGGTGGCCGGGTTGCAGCCGGCCGCCGAGGTGCAGATGGCCGCGGTGATCGAGGAGGAGTGCACCGGCAACGGGGCGCTGGCCGTGATGCAGGCGCTGCCGCGCCCCGATGCCTGCCTGATCCCCGAGCCCGGGCCGGGGTATCCGGCGCTCTACACCGCCGAGGTGGGCGTGGTGTGGGCCTGGGTGACGGTGACCGGGCGGCCGGTGCATGTGCGCGAGATGCAGTCAGGCGTGAACGCCATCGAGGCGGCCGCACTCATCGCCGCGCGGTTCAAGGGCTACGAGGAGGAGATGAACCGCGGCGAGCGCCGCCATCCCGCCTTCGCCGCGGACAACCATCCGATCAACGTCAATCTCGGCACCATCGAGGGCGGCGAGTGGAACAGCTCGGTGCCGACCCGGGCGCGCATCGGCCTGCGGGTGGGGGTGATGCCGGGGCATTCCTGCCGGGCGGTGGCGCGCGAGATCGAACGCCTGGTGGGCGAGGCGGCGGCGGACCCGCGGCTGCGGGGCGCGCAGGTGCGGACCGAGTTCAAGGGCTTCATGGCCGATGGCTGCACCTTCCCCGCCGAGCAGCCGATTTCGCGGACGGTCGCGGGGCTGCACCGCGAGGTGTTCGGCGAGGAGCTGCGCCATTATGCGGCGACGGGGCTGACCGATGCCCGCTTCTACCGGCTGTACCAGGACACCCAGGCGACCTGCTACGGGCCGGATTCGGAGAACATCCACGGCATCGACGAGAGTGTCGGCCTGGCCTCGCTCGCCAGCGTGACCCAGGTGCTGGCGCTGACCATCGCGCAATGGTGCGGGGTGGAGCCGGCCAGCTAGGCCGCGCCACGATGACGGCTTGAAGTCTGTGCGGCTTGGCCCTAGAAGGCGCGTGCCTCACGTCCCGTTCGTCTAGAGGCCCAGGACACCGCCCTCTCACGGCGGTAACAGGGGTTCGAATCCCCTACGGGACGCCAAGCGCAATCAGTCAGTTGAGCCGTCCGCCCGTTGGGTCGAGAGGCGTCAGCAATTCCGGGCCGTTGTTGGTCACCTTGTTGACCGCGGTGCTGACCGGCCACAGTTTCAGAACCGCATCCTCCGCCGGCGCGAGAAGGGCGGATGGGTCGCCGGCGGTCTCGCCCAGCCAGGTGGACCAGCCTGACGGCTCCAGGATCACCGGCATGCGGTCGTGGATCGGTGCCAGGGTGGCGTTGGCGTTCGTGGTGATGATGGTGAAGCTGCGCAGGATCTCCCCGTCCGGGTGGCGCCAGCCCTCCCACAGGCCGGCGAAGGCGAGGGGCGTGCCGTCCTGGCGGGCGATGGCGTAAGGCTGCTTGCCGGAGGCGCCGGCCCGCCATTCGTAGAAGGCATCCGCGGGCACCAGGCAGCGGCGCCTGGCGAAGGCGTCGCGGAACATGCCGGAGGTGGCGATCGTCTCGGCGCGGGCGTTGATCGGGCGCCGGGCGGCCTTCAGCTCCTTGGTGAAATGCGGCACCAAACCCCAGCGCAGCACGTCCAGATGCCGCGCGCCGGTCTCGGGATGGCGCCGTACCACCAGGGCCGGCTGGGTCGGTGCGACGTTCCAGGAAGGGGCGAGGTTGGGCAGCGGATTGACCGTGCCGAACAGCCGCGCGAGAGCTTCGGCTGGCGTGAGGTTCACATAACGGCCGCACATGCGCGAACTCTGCGCGGCGCGCCGCCGGCGGGCAAGAGCCCGCGCGATGCCGCGCCGGCGCCGTCGCCGCGCGATGGAGGTTCTGCGCCGGGCGAGGCGCTCACACCACGCTGGTCATGCCGCCATCGACATAGAGGATCTGGCCGTTGACGAAATCCGACGCCGCGGAGGCGAGGAAGATTGCCGCCCCTCCCAGCTCCTCCACCCGGCCCCAGCGGCCGGCCGGCGTGCGTTTGCACAGCCAGTCCGTGAACTCGGGATTATCGACCAGCGCCTGGGTGAGCTCGGTTGCGAAATACCCCGGCGCGAGACCGTTGATCTGCAATCCGTGCCGCGCCCAGTCCGCGCACATGCCCTTGGTGAGCATCTTCACGCCTCCCTTGCTCGCGGCGTAGGGGGCGATCGAGGGGCGGCCGAGCTCGCTCTGCACCGAGCAGACGTTGATGATCTTGCCGCGCTTGCGGCCGATCATGCCGCGCGCCACGGCCTGGCCGACGAAGAAGACGCTGTCGAGATTGGCGTGCATCAATTCGTGCCAGGTCTCGACGGCGAATTCCTCCAGCGGCGCGCGGCGCTGGATGCCGGCGTTGTTGACCAGAATATCGATCGGCCCGCAGCTCGCCTCGATGCGGGCGATGCCGGCGGCGGCCGCCGGCTGGTCGGTCACGTCGAAGGGCGCCAGCTCGACCGTCATGCCGGCGGCGCGCAGGCGCGACGCTGCCTGTTCGCGCTTGCCGGCATGGCGGCCGTTGAGCACCACGGTGGCGCCGGCGCCGCCGAGGGCTCCGGCCAGTGCAAAGCCGATGCCCTGGCCGGAGCCGGTGATCAGCGCGCGCTTGCCGCTGAGATCGAACAAGTGATGCAT
>JAGXAV010000328.1 GCA_018971455.1 Rhodospirillales bacterium | reverse complement strand
GGCGAGCGTGGCGCAGCTCTCGCCGGTCAACCATTCCAGCTCGAAACGGTTGGGGGTGACGATATCGGCCAGGGTCAGCGCCTCCTCGGCCAGGAAGGCGGCGATGCCGGGGCGGACATAGGCGCCGGTGCCGTCATCGCCGATCACCGGATCGCAGCAATAAAGGGCGGATGGATTGGCCGCCTTGGTGCGCAGCACGGCGTCGAGGATGGCGGCGCCGATCGAGGCATCGCCGACATAGCCGGACAGCACCGCGTCGCAGCGCGCCAGGGCGCCGCGCGCGGCGATCCCGTCGATCAGCCGGGTGATCTGCGCCCCGCTGAACACGTCGCCGGTCCAGTCGCCATAGCCGGTGTGGTTGGAGAACTGGACGGTATTGACCGCCCACACCTCGGCGCCAAGGCGCTACAGCGGAAAGACCGCGCTGGCGTTGCCGACATGGCCGTAGGCGACCCAGGATTGGATGGAGAGGATGTTCATCGCGCCGGCAGGACGCTACGCAGGCGCGTCGCACTTGTCACCAGGGCCTTGCCGGCCGCCCGGCCAGCCCCGATGCTGGCGCCCTGCACCACCACGGGAACCGCCATGCCCGCCGTCAAGCTCTTCGAGCCGATCAGCTTCCGCTCCGTCACCGCGCCCAACCGCATCACCCTCTCGCCGATGTGCCAGTACAGCGCGACGGAGGGGCTGGGCGATGACTGGCACGTCCAGCATCTCGGGGCGCGCGCCATGGGGGGGGCGGGGATCGTGTTCACCGAGGCCTGCCACGTCTCGGCGATCGGGCGGATCACCCCGTGGTGCCTGGGGCTCTACACGCCGGAGCACCAGGCGCTGCTCACGCGCATCGCCACGCTGATCAGCCGCGGCGGCGCGGTGCCGGGGCTGCAGATCTCCCATGCCGGGCGCAAGGCGAGCGTGGAGGCGCCGTGGCGCGGCAGCGTGCCGATCGCGCCGGAGGCTGGCGGCTGGGTGCCGGTGGGGCCGAGTGCTGTGCCGTTCGGCGCGGCCAACACCGTGCCCAAGGCGCTCGACAGGGCAGGGATCGCCGACATCATCGGGCAGTTCGCCGCCACGGCCCGGATGGCGCGGGAGGCCGGCTTCAAGGTCATCGAGGTGCATGGCGCGCATGGCTACCTGCTGCACGCCTTCACGTCGCCGATCTCCAACCGCCGGAACGACGCCTATGGCGGCGACCTCGCCGGCCGGTCGCGGATGCTGATGGAGGTGATCGAAGCGGTGCGCGGGGAGTGGCCGGCGGAATTGCCGCTGTTCGTCCGGCTCTCGGCCGTGGACTGGATGGCCGGCGGCATCACCCTCGATGAGACGATCGAGCTGTGCCGGCGCCTGAAGGCGACCGGACTGGTCGATCTGATCGACTGCTCCTCGGGCGGCGTGGCGGCGAGCGGGCCGCAGATCCCCTCGCTGCACCCCGGCTACCAGGTGCCCTTCGCCGAAGCGGTCCGGCGGGAGGCCGGGATTGCCACCGGCGCGGTGGGCATGATCACCGCCCCCGAACACGCCGCCGAGATCATCGCCAATGGCCGGGCCGATCTGGTGTTCCTGGCGCGCGCCCTGCTGGCCGATCCCGGCTGGCCGCTGCGGGCCGCCCGCCGGTTGGGCGCGGAAGTGGCGCTGCTGCCGCAATATGCCCGGGCCACGGTAACCGCCTGAAACCAGGCTTGCCTCGGACGGCGGGCGCGGCTATAGGCCCCGCTTCGTTCCGCCGGTCGGTATCGGCGGGGCCTCTCCATGTTCAAGGTGCGCCATGAAGCCCGGCATCCATCCCGAGTATCACGAGATCAACATCATCATGACGGACGGGAGCACGTTCACCACGCGTTCCTGCGCGGGCAAGGCAGGTGACACTCTGCGGCTCGACATCGATCCGAAATCGCACCCGGCCTGGACCGGCGTGCAGCGGATCATGGACACTGGCGGCCAGGTGGCCAAGTTCAACAAGAAATTCGCCGGCATCGGCGTCAAGAAGGCCTGATTGGACGGCGTGACCGGCCCCTTGAAGCGGGGGCCGGGCCTGCATAAATCTCGGTGGTCCGGGATGCCCTGAAGGGGTCCCGGGGATTTTCGTGAGCCGGCCCGGCCGGGCGGCTCCACCGGAAACCTTGCTATGCAGGAGGTTTATCATGAACGCACTCAATCTCTCCCCGCTTTTCCGCACCGCCATCGGCTTCGACCGGCTGGCGCGCCTGGTGGACACCGCCGCCGCGACGGCGGATGTGTCCTACCCGCCCTACAACATCGAGAAGATCGACGAGGACAATTACCGCCTGACGATGGCGGTCGCCGGCTTCGGCCCGGACGACGTCGAACTGACGGTGAAGGACAACACGCTCCTGGTCTCCGGCCAGGCCGGCAGCGAGACCGGCAAGGGCGAGATGCTGTATCGCGGCATCGCCGGCCGCGCCTTCGAGCGCCGCTTCGTGCTCGCCGATCACATCGTCGTCGAGGGGGCGGAGCTGGTGAATGGGCTCCTCCATGTCGGCCTGCGCCGGCAGGTGCCCGAGGCGCTGAAGCCGCGCCGCATCCCGGTGAACGCCGCCCCGCGGACACTGGTCGAGGCCAGCAAGGCGGCCTGAGGGTGGAAGGCTGGCGGCCGGGCGCGCAGCCCGGCCGCCGCTGCGCCGCCTATGGTTTGCGGAAAAAAGCGTCCGCGGCACTGCGATGCGCCGATTTGCGGCTGATTTCGGCCTCCGCCCGCGCGATTTCGGCGCGCAGCTCGCTGATATACTCGCCCAGCTCCTCCACCCCCAGCGCATCGAGAACCAGCGGCGTGAGCCGGGCCGGGCGGGGCCTGGGGGTGTCATCTTCGACCAGCATACGGTATTCTCCCTGCGCATGGCCGCGATGGCTTGACCCATCCATGTCCCGCGGTCCATATGCCCAACTTTACGCCCTCGCGCCCCCTGCCCGGCAGGGTGGTGGAGCGTGCGGGACACATTCCGGGATATCGCGCCTGGAATTCAAGGTAGTAAGACAATGACCCTGCCCCTGATGCCCAAGGCCACCGCGGTCTGGCTGATCGAGAAGACCGCGCTGACCTTCACCCAGATCGCCGATTTCTGCGGCATGCATCCGCTGGAGGTGCAGGCGATCGCCGATGGCGAAGTGGCGCAAGGCATCGTCGGCTACGACCCGGTCGCCAACAGCCAGTTGACCCAGGCGGAGATCACCCGCTGCGAGGCCGACCCCGAGGCCCGGCTGAAGCTGCTGCCGACCACCCTGCCGCCGCCCAAGCGCTCGCGCGGCGCGCGCTACACGCCGGTGGCCAAGCGCAACGACCGGCCGGACGGCATCGCCTTTCTGCTGCGCAGCTATCCGCAGCTCGGCGAGAGCCAGATCGCCAAGCTGATGGGCACCACCAAGGAAACCATCCAGAAGGTGCGCGACCGCAGCCATTGGAACTCGCCGAACATCAAGCCGCGCGACCCGGTGATTCTCGGCCTTTGCACACAGACCGACCTTAACGCCATGGTGGCGCAGGCCAATGAACGGCTGATCCGCGAGGGCCACGCCGT
>JAGXAV010000327.1 GCA_018971455.1 Rhodospirillales bacterium | reverse complement strand
AGCCCATAGCGGATGGACTTTGACCCGCAGGAGTTGTTGCCCGCCATGCCGCCGATGGTGCAGCGGGCGTGGGTGGACGGATCGATCGGAAAGAACAACCCGTGCTGCCGCAGCGCGGTGTTCAGGGCGCCCAGAGTCAAACCCGGTTGGACGGTTGCGGTCAGACGCTCTGGATCGATATGAACAACGTCGCGCAAGTACTTGGAGCAATCCATCACCAGCGCGCGGTTCACCGTCTGGCCGCACTGGCTGGTGCCGCCGCCGCGGGCCAGCACCGGCACGCCCGCCTCACGGCACAGCGCCATCGCCGCCGCCACGTCATCGATGGACCGGGGCACGATCACGCCGACCGGCTCGACCTGGTAAATCGAGGCGTCGGTGGCGTAGCGGCCGCGATCGGCGCGGCCGAACAGCACCTCACCCTCGATGGCGCGGCGCAGGCGGGTGGCGAGAGCCGAATCGGCGAGGCTGGCGGGTGCGTTCATGGGCATTCCTCTGTCCCGCCAGGATAGGGGGCGGGCGCGGCGCTGTCCGATTGATAATGGTTGTTGATCGAAGAAGGCCAATTCATTGGCGCGCGATGCGGGAAGGGGGCAGTCTGGCGGCAGAGGAGAGTGCCATGGCCTATTTCGAATCGAGCCGCGCGCCGGGTCGCCATTTCCTGCAGATCCCCGGGCCCACCAACGTGCCGGACCGCGTGCTGCGCGCCATGGACAACCCAACCATGGATCATCGCGGTCCGGATTTCGGCAAGCTGGGCCAGCGGATTCTCGAGCGGCTGCAACCGCTCTTCCAGACCTCCGGCCCGGTCGTGGTCTATCCCGCCTCCGGCACCGGGGCGTGGGAGGCGGCGCTGGTCAACACGCTCTCGCCGGGCGACACGGTGCTGATGTGCCGCACCGGGTGGTTCGCCAGCCTGTGGCAGGAAATGGCCGAGCGCCTCGGCCTGCGGCCGCGCTTCATCGACACGGACTGGCGGCGCGGCGCCGATGTCGCGGCGATCGGCGACGCCCTGGCGCAGGATCGCGGCCACGCCATCAAGGCGGTCTGTGTCGTCCACAACGAGACCTCCACCGGCTGCACCAGCCGCATCGACGAGGTGCGGGCGGCGATGGACGCCGTGGCCCACCCGGCCTTGCTGCTGGTCGATACCATCTCCTCGCTCGGCAGCATCGACTATCGCCACGAGGCGTGGGGTGTCGATGTGACGGTGGCGGGCTCACAGAAGGGGTTGATGCTGCCGCCCGGGCTGTCCTTCAACGCCGTCAGCGCCAAGGCGCTGGCCGCGGCGGAGACGGCGAAGTTGCCGCGCAGCTACTGGGACTGGCGGCCGATGCTGGCGGCCAACGCCACCGGCTATTTCCCGTTCACGCCGGCGACCAACCTGCTCTACGGGCTCGATACGGCGGCGGCGATGCTGCTGGAGGAGGGGCTGGAGTCCGTCTTCGCCCGCCACGCCCGCCATGGCGAGGCGACGCGGCGGGCCGTACGCGCCTGGGGGCTGGAGGTGCAGTGCGCCGAGCCGCGCCACTACTCCGCCGCCCTGACCGCCGTGCGCGTGCCGGACGGCCACAGCGCCGACCGGCTGCGCGCCGCCATCCTGGAGAAATACAACATGAGCCTGGGCAACGGCCTCGGGCCGCTCAAGGACCGGGTGTTCCGCATCGGCCATCTCGGCGATTTCTCCGACCTGCAACTGGTCGGCACGCTGGGCGGCGTGGAGATGGGCCTGCGCGCGGCCGGCGTGCCGCACCGGGCGGGCGGGCTCCAGGCGGCGATCGACTACCTTTCGGGCAACGCCTGAACTGGCTATATCGGGCGCAACCACCGTGAGGAGCGCGCGATGATCGAGGTCTGGACGTGGCCGACGCCGAACGGCCACAAGGTGCATATCGCGCTCGAGGAACTCGGCCTGCCCTACAAGGTGGTGCCGGTGAATATCGGCAAAGGCGCGCAGTTCGAGCCCGCGTTTCTCGCCATTACGCCCAACCATCGCATTCCCGCCATCGTCGATCCCGACGGGCCGGGCGGCAAGCCGATCCAGCTCTTCGAATCGGGCACCATCCTGATCTACCTGGCCGAGAAGGCGGGCCGGCTGATCCCGGCCGATGCCCATGCGCGCTACATCTGCCTGCAATGGGTGATGTTCCAGATGGGCGGCATCGGGCCGATGTTCGGGCAGTTCGGCCATTTCAACAATTATGCCGCCGAGAAGATTCCCTACGCCATCGAGCGCTACGGCAACGAGGTCAAGCGCCTGCACCGCGTGCTCGACAAGCGGCTCGGCGAGGCGGAATGGCTGGCGGGCGAGGAATATTCCATCGCGGACATCATCACCTATCCCTGGCTGCGCTTCCCCGAGCGGCGCAACATCGTGCTGGCCGATTATCCCAACGTGGCGCGCTGGTATGCCGCCATCGACGCTCGCCCGGCGGTGCGGCGGGGGGTGGCGGTGCTCAGCGAGAATCAGCGCCAGGGCACGATGAACGATGCCGAGCGCGAGGTGCTGTTCGGCAAGGCGCAGTTCGCCGCGCGCTGAACGGGTGCCGGCGTGCCGCCGCGGCGGGAGGAGGGGCCGATGAACAAGTACGAGCTGCCGAAGAACGCGGCGAACCACGCCATGCTCTCGCCGCTGAGCTTCCTGGCGCGCAGTGCGGCGATCTTTCCCGACCGGTTGGCCGTGGTGCACGGCGCGCAGCGCTTCACCTGGCGGCAGACCGCCGAGCGCTGCCGGCGCCTCGGCTCGGCGCTGGCGCGCCATGGCGTGGGCGCCGGCGACACGGTGGCGCTGATGGCGCCCAACGTGCCGGCGGCCTTCGAGGCGCATTTCGGCGTGGCGATGGCCGGTGCCGTGGTCAATCCGCTCAATTACCGGCTCGACGCCGCGACCATCGCCTTCATCCTCGCCCATGGCGAGGCCCGAATCCTGATCACCGACCGCGAGTTCTCGGCCACCATCGAGGCGGCGCTGGCGATGATGGAGCCGGCGCGGCGGCCCTTCGTCATCGACATCGATGACGATCTGGCGCCCCCGGGCAAGCGGCTCGGCAGCATCGGCTACGAGGCGTTCGTCGCCGGGGGCGATCCGGAATTTCCCATCACCCTGCCGCCGGATGAGTGGGACGCCATCGCGCTCAGCTACACCTCCGGCACCACCGGGAACCCCAAGGGGGTGGTGACGCATCATCGCGGCGCCCATCTGAACGCGCTGGCCAACGTCGTCACCTGGGGCATGACCCCCCACCCGGTCTATCTGTGGACGCTGCCGATGTTCCATGCCAGCGGCTGGTGTTTCCAGTGGACGGTGACGGCGCTGGCCGGCACCAATATCTGCCTGCGCCGCGTCGAGGCGGGGGCGATCCTGGCCACCATCGCGGCCGAAGGGGTGACGCATCTGTGCGGTGCGCCGATCGTCGTGAACATGCTTGCCCAGGCGCCCGAGGCGAGCTGGCCGAAGCTCGACCGCGTGCTGCGCATCATGACCGCCGGGGCGCCGCCGCCGGCCGCGGTGATCGAGGCGATCGAGCGGCACG
>JAGXAV010000326.1 GCA_018971455.1 Rhodospirillales bacterium | reverse complement strand
GACGGCAATTTCGGCGGCCGCAGCCAGCGCAGCGACGCCGAGATGCTGGCGATCTGGCAGGTCGCCGTCGCCGAGACGCGCGCGCTGATGGATCGCTGGTGATGGGCCCCATCCTGATCTGGGGCGCCGGCGCCATCGGCGGCTCGGTCGGCGCCTGGCTCGCCCGCGCCGGCCACGAAATCACCTTCGTCGATGTCGAGGCGGCACACGTCGCGGCGATCAATGCCGGCGGCCTGCGCATCACCGGCCCGGTCGCGCAATTCACCGCCCACGCGCCGGCCCTGCTGCCCGGCGAGGTCAGCGGCACCTGGCGGCACATCTTCCTCGCCGTGAAGGCCCACCACACCGAGGCCGCGTGCCGCGCCCTGCTGGGCCACCTCGCCCAGGACGGCTTCATCCTCTCGCTGCAGAACGGCCTGTGCGAAACCATCCTGACCCGCATCGCCGGGCGCGACCGCACGATGGGCGCCTTCGTCAATTTCAGCGCCGACTGGATGGCGCCGGGCGAGATCCTGTTCGGCGGGCGCGGCGCGGTGGTGCTGGGCGAGCTCGACGGCCGGGCGACCGCGCGGCTTGCCGATCTGCATGCGCTGATGCGCGTCTTCGAGCCCGATGCCATCACCACCGACGCCATCTGGGGCTATCTCTGGGGCAAGCTCGGCTACGGCGCCATGCTCTTCGCCCAGGCGCTCGGCCAGCTCGGCATCGCCGATTGCCTGGCGCGGCCGGAACTGCTCCCGCTGTGGCGCGCGCTCGGGCGCGAGGCGGTCGAGGTGGCGCTCGCCGAGGGCGTGGATCCGCGCGGCTTCAACGGGTTCGACCCGCGAGCCTTCATGCCCAACGCGCCGCAGGCCGCGGCGCGCGACTGCGTCGCCGCCATGGTCGCCTTCAACCGGCCGAACGCCACAACGCATTCCGGCGTCTGGCGCGACCTCGCCATCCGCAAGCGGCGCACCGAAATCGACGTGCAGATCGCCCCGATCGCCGAAATCGGCGCGCGCCACGGCCTCGCCTGCCCGACGACGCGGCGCCTGGTGCGGATGATCCATGAAGTCGAGGCCGGCACGCGCCCGATGACCGACGACAATCTCCTGGAGCTGATGGCGGCATGAATATTCGTTTCGACGGCCGCCTGGTGGTGGTCAGCGGCGCCGGCCACGGCTTCGGCCGCGCCATCGCGCAGAGCTTCGCAGGCCTCGGCGCCCAGGTTCATGGCTGCGACCTCTCGGCGGCGGAGCTGGCCGAGACCGCGCGCGGCCACGCCATCGCGACGCGGGTCGTCGACCTCACCGACCGCGCCGCCGCCGCCGGCTGGATCCGCGACATCGAGGCGAGCGCCGGCGGGCGGGCCATCGACGTGCTGGTCAACAATGCCGGCGGCGTCGCGGGGCAGACCCCGCGGCCGCTGGAGGAGGTGCCGGACGAGGAGTGGGACCGCATCTTCGCCATCAATGTCGGCGCCGCGATGGTGCTCTCGCGCGCCGCCGCGCCGGCGATGAAGCGGGCCGGCGCCGGACGCATCATCACCATCAGCTCGGGCGCCGGCCTGCAGGCCTCGCTCACCGGCATCCAGGCCTATTGCAGCGCCAAGCACGCGGTGATCGGACTCACCCGCCAGCTCGCCCACGAATTCGGCCGCTTCGGCATCACCGTGAACTCCGTCGCACCCGGCTTCGTGCGCACCAACCCCTCGACCGAGAAGCAATGGGAGAGCTACGGGCCCGAGGGGCAGGCCGCCCTGGTCGGGCGCATCGCCATGCAGCGGCTGGGCAGCGCCCAGGACATCGCCAACGCCGTCCTCTTCTTCGCCTCCGACCTCGCCGGCTTCGTCAACGGCCAGGTGCTCTCGGTGGATGGCGGACGATGAGCGGCCCGCCCGCCGCGGTGCGGGACTGGCTCGCCGCCAATCGCCCCCGCCTGCTCGACGAGCTGCTCGCCTTCCTCGCCATCCCCAGCGTCTCCACCGCCCCGGCCCATGCGCCCGATATCCGCGCCGCCGCGGCCCTGCTCCAGGCGCGGCTGGCGCGCATCGGCCTGCACGGCGTCCGCCTGCTCGATGGCGGCGGCCACCCGGCCGTCTACGGCGAATATCTGGGCGCCCCCGGCCAGCCGACCATCCTCGTCTACGGCCATTACGATGTGCAGCCGCCCGAGCCGCTGGAATTGTGGGACAGCCCGCCCTTCACGCCCAGCATTCGCGAGGGGCGCATCCATGCGCGCGGCGCCTCGGACGACAAATCGCCGCTCTGGATCGCACTGTCCGCCATCGAGGCCTGGCTGGCCTGCACCGGCGGGCTGCCGGTCAATGTCCGCATCCTGCTGGAGGGCGAGGAGGAGGTCGGCAGCGCCACTCTGCCGGCGATCATGACGGCGCATCGCGACCTGCTGGCCGCCGACGTGCTGGTCTCCGCCGATGGCGGCCGCTGGCGGCCCGGCCTCAACACCACCAACACCAACAGCCGCGGCCTCGCCGCGGTCGAGGTCACCGTGCGCACCGCCGCGCGCGACCTGCATTCCGGCCGCTTCGGCGGACCTGTCGGCAACGCGCCGATGGCGCTGGCCCGCCTGCTCGCCACGCTGCATGACGAGGCGGGCCGCATCGCCGTGCCCGGCTTCTTCGACGGGCTGCGCCGCCCCGGCAACGCCGATTACGCCAGCATGCAGGCCCTGGGCTTCGACGAGGCGGCCTTCTTCCGCGACATCGGCGCCCGCCCGGGGGCGCAGGAGCCCGGCGTCGGCCTGCTCGAATCCCTGTGGTTCCGCCCGACCCTGGAGATCAACGGCATCGCCGGCGGCTATGACGGGCCGGGCGTCAAGACCGTCATTCCCTGCACCGCCCGCGCCAAGCTGACCTGCCGGCTCGGCCCCGGCCAGGATCCGGCCCGTGTGGTGGCGGCGGTCGCCGCCCATCTGCGCGCCCACTGCCCCTCCTGGGTCGATCTCGAGGTCGCCGAGGCGGCCGACGGCACCCCGGCCTACGCCGTGCCGGAGAACGACCCCTACCTCGCCATCGTCGAGCAGGTCATCGCCGACATCCACGGCAGCCGCCCGCTGCGCGTCGGCATCGGCGGCACCCTGCCGATCTCGGCCATGGCCAAGACGCTGCTCGGCCTGGAGACGGTGATGCTCTCCTACGCCATCGCCGACGAGCAGATCCACGCCCCCAACGAGTTCTTCCGCCTGTCGAGCTTCGACGAGGGGCTGGCGGCCTGGGCGAGCTTCCTGCCGGCCCTGCGGCGCCCTGGAAAATCCGGAAATTGAGACGTTCGGGGCGAATAGGGCAGTCTCAAAATACGATTAAATTCAATAATTTTCATGTCTTAACGGAACGGCAGGCATTTCTTAACACTTCCTGAACATTGGCGGGGCTATCTGACAATTCCTGACGCGCTTCAGGAATTGATAGGAGAGGCCCATGACCACCCTCACACTGCCCATCACCCGCCGCGGCAGCTCCATCAAGAAGCGCCGCCGGCCGCTCCTCACGGTCTGCATGGACAATATCCGCGACACGACCGTCGCCGATCTCACCGCCTGCCTCCCCATGATGCT
>JAGXAV010000325.1 GCA_018971455.1 Rhodospirillales bacterium | reverse complement strand
CGAGGCGGTGCGCGCCGCGCGGCTCGCCAGCCTGCCCTGCACGGACCTCGTGGTGGTCTATGGCGAGGACGATCCGGCCGAGCTGCTGCGCGCGCTGCGCCCGGACTTGCTGTTCAACGGGGCCGACCGCCCGCCCGAGCAGGTGGCGGGCGCGGAGATGCTCCAGGAATGGGGCGGGCGGGTGATGCTGGCCGAGATGCTGCCCGAGACCGCCGGCGAATAATCCGCTACTCCGCCCGCGCGCCGGCGAGGGCGGCCGCGACCCCGGCCGGGTCTTCCAGCGCCACCAGCCGGCTCGCCGCCAGGGTCGCGAAACGCTGCGTCAGCAGCCGCCGGCGCGCGGCGGCGAGACGGTCTTCCGGCGCGGACCGGATGAGGTCCGCCACCCCCGCCCAGGCGACGATCAGCCCGGCATCTTCGGGCAGCATCGCCTGCGGAAAATCGGCGTCGACCGCGAAATACAGCGCGTCCGACCAGGCGCGGTACTCCGGCCACTTGGCATCGGCGAGGAAGTCGCGCGGGCCGGATTTCACCTCGATGCAGACCAGCCCGCCATCCGGGCGCAGCGCGAGGATGTCGGCGCGCCGCCCGTCCGGCAGGATGACCTCGTGCAGCCCCGCCCAGCCGAGGGCGAGGCACAGCCGGGCGGCGGCGCGGCGGATCGCCGCCGTGCGCGCCGGCGCCTCCCCGCTCACCCGAGTGCGTCGATCGCCCGGGCCAGCGCCACGTCGCGCCCGCTCAGCCCGCCGGCGTCATGGGTGGAGAGCGTGATCTCCACCTGGTTCCACACATTGCGCCATTCGGGGTGATGGTCGTGCTTCTCGGCGAGCAGCGCGACGCGGCTCATGAAGCCCCAGGCGGCGGAGAAATCGGCAAAGCGCCAGGCGCGCCGGATGGCGTCCCGCCCCCCCACCATCGCCCATGCCGGCAATGTGGCCGGCAGCGCCGCGCGCGATGCCGCATCGAGTTTTTCGACCATCGCCCCCTCCTGTCTTGACCGGCCCGGCACGCCCGTGCCGTGCTGGCGCCATGGCCCATCATGACCCCGCCCGCCCCCGCTTCACAACGCCGCCCGATGCCGGGACCGTCGCCGCCCTCGCCGAGCGGGCGCTGGCGGCGATCCCGGCCCGGCTGCGCCGCCACGTCGCCGGCGTCGGCATCAGCGTCGAGGAACTGGCCGACGAGGCCACGCTGGCCGAGCTCGGCATCGACAATGCGTGGGATCTCACCGGTCTCTATCACGGCACGCCGCTCGGCCGGCGCAGCGTGGACGACATCGCCCGCCCGCCTGACCTGATCTTCCTCTACCGCCAGCCCATCCTGCTCGAATGGATCGAGGAGGGCGAGGATCTCTACCGCCTGGTGCGCAATGTCCTGGTGCACGAAATCGCCCACCATTTCGGCTTCAGCGACGCCGAGATCGAGGCCCTGGAAGGGGAGATGGGGTAGGCCCTACCCCAGCGGATATTCGACCTCGGCCGTGTAGGCCGAGGCCTCCTTGCCGAGGCGGGAGCTGAACAGGGTGAAATGGGCGATCGCCACCGGCGCCGCGCGGAACAAATTATGCGCCTGGACGAACTGCGCGAGCCGGGTGGGCACCGCGTTGTCGAGTCGCGCCAGCGTCACGTGCGGCTGGAAGCGGCGGCGCTCGGGCGGCAGGCCGGCGCGCTGCAGGGCGGTCTCGATCTTGCCTTGCAGGTGTTCGAGGGCGGTGTTGCGCTCCGCCCCCACCCAGAGCTGGGTGTCCCGCCCGCCCTTGGCGAAGGTGCCAAGGCCGGCGAGCGTCAGCGTGAAGCCACGCCCGCGCAGCGTCGCCAGGGCGAGATCGATCTCCTCGGCCTGCGGTGCCTGCACCTCGCCGATGAAGCGCAGCGTGAGATGGAGGTTCTCCTCCGGCACCCAGCGCGCGCCGGGAATGCCGCGCCCGCCCAGCGCGGCCAGGCGCTCGCGCAGATCCCATGGCAGGTCGAGGGCGACGAACAGCCTCATTCCCGCCCCGCCTCCCCGAGCAGCTTCTCGACCAGCGGCAGCAGCCGGGCGACGATCACGCGCACGCCGGCGGCATTCGGGTGGATGTGGTCGGCCTGGTTGAGCGCGGGGTCGGCCGCGACGCCGGCCAGGAAGAACGGGTCGTAGAGCAGGCCGGGGCGCGCGGCCAGCCGGTCGAACACGGCGCGGAAGCTGCGCGCGTAGTCCGGGCCGAGATTGGGCGGCGCATACATGCCGCTCAGCAGCACCGGAATGTGGCGGGCGGCGAGCCGGTCGAGAATCTTCCCGAGATTGGCCTCGCTAGCCGCCGGGTCGAGGCCGCGCAGCCCGTCATTGCCGCCGAGTTCGACGATGGCGGCATCCGCCCCGCCGCCGCCCAGCACCCAGTCCAGCCGCGCCAGCCCGCCCGCCGTGGTGTCGCCCGAGACCGCGCCGTCGAGGATGGTGACCGGCCGGCCGGCGGCCGCCAGCGCCGTGGCGAGCCGGGCCTGGAATCCGTCGGCGTGGGCCAGCCCGAACCCGGCCGCCAGCGAATCCCCCAGCACCAGCAGGCGCACGGGCGCGGCGGGCATGGCCGCTCTCGCCTCTGGGGCCGATATGAAAATCGCGCAACACAGCAGGATGGCGGCTTTGCGCCGCCGCAGATGCGGGCCATATCCATCGGCCATGGACGCCATATCGAACACCTCGGCTCCGGCCGCTCTCGCCGCGTCGCCGGACCCGCTGGTGCGTGTCCGCGACCTCCACCTGACCGTGCCTTCTGCCGCCGGGCCGGTCAACATCCTGCGCGGCATCGACCTCGACATCGAGGCCGGCGCGGCGGTCGGCCTGGTCGGGCCGTCCGGCTCGGGCAAGACCAGCCTGCTGATGGTGCTGGCCGGGCTGGAGCGCGCCAGCGCCGGCAGCGTGCGCCTGGACGGCGAGGAGTTGGTCGGCCAGGGCGAGGACGCCCTGGCGCGGCTGCGGCGCAACCGCATCGGCATCGTCTTCCAGGCCTTCCACCTGATCCCGACGATGACGGCGCTGGAGAACGTCGCCATTCCGCTCGAGCTGGCCGGCGCGCGCGACGCCGAGGCGCGGGCCGCGGCCAGCCTGCGCGCCGTCGGCCTCGCCCACCGGCTGACGCACCTGCCCGGCCAGCTCTCCGGCGGCGAGCAGCAGCGCGTGGCGCTGGCCCGCGCCTTCGCCCCCGAGCCGCGCCTGATGCTCGCCGACGAGCCGACCGGCAATCTCGACCGCGCAACCGGGGCGGCGGTGATGGATCTGCTGTTCGATCTGCGGGCGCGCGCCGGCACCACCCTGCTGCTGATCACCCACGACCCCGACCTCGCCGCGCGCTGCGGGCGGATCGTCAGCATCGCCGACGGCAGACTCGCGGCATGAGCCTGGCCTGGCGCTTCGCCCGGCGCGAGCTGCGCGGCGGCGTGCGCGGCCTCGGTATCGTGCTGGCCTGCCTCGCCCTCGGCGTCGCCGCCATCGCCGCCATCGGCACGCTGCGCGCCGGCATCGACCGCGGCCTGGCCGAGAACGGGCGCGCTGTGCTGGGCGGCGATCTCGAGATCG
>JAGXAV010000324.1 GCA_018971455.1 Rhodospirillales bacterium | reverse complement strand
CTCTCAAGCGGCCCGCGATGCACGCCGGGCTCGCCATGGATGCCCATGCCGATTTCCATCTCGCTCTCGCTGATGGTGAAGGTCGGCGTGCCGGCTTGCGGCACGGTGCAGGGGGAAAGGGCGACGCCCATGCTGCGGATACGATCGGCGACTTCGCCGGCAACCGACGTGACGCCGGCGAGGTCGAGCCCCGCTTCGGCCGCGGCCCCCGCGATCTTGAACGCGAACACCATGCCGGCGACGCCGCGGCGCGTCTCGCGTTCCGCCAGCGACGCGCTGGCCACATCGTCAGCGAGGAGCACGGTCGTGCTTTCGATGCCGTCTGCCTCGACCAGGTCGCCGGCCATGTCGAAATTCATGACATCGCCGCCATAGTTTCCGTAGAGCCGGAGGACACCTTTGCCGCTGCTCGCCTCCCGCATCGCCGTCGCCATGGCGTCCGCCGAGGGCGAGGCGAAGACGTCGCCAACCGCGCAGGCATCGAGCAGGCCCGGACCGACATACCCGGTGAAGACGGGAAGGTGGCCGGAGCCGCCGCCCGAGACAATGCCGACCTTCGGCTGCGCCGGCCGCGCCGCGCGCATGATCACATTCGGGCTGTCCTTGGAGCGCGCATAATATTGCGGATAGGCCGCGCAGAGGCCGGCCAAGGTCTGCTCCGCGTAGGCATAGGCGTCATTCATGATTTTTTTCATGTTTCTCTCCCTCCGGGCCGGTTCAATGCCTGCCTGATCCCACCCGCTGCGAGCGAGCCAATTAGGCGCGCCTCAGCGCCCAGCAGAGCCGGGGCATGCGGCGAGGGTGCTTCCAACGCGGGCACTCACGCCAGGCGCTGCCTGCCGAGACATCTTCGCGGGGAACGGCGGTGGTGCGGCCGGCTTGTTTCCGTCGACACCACCGCCGCCATTCCGTATCAGGCCGCTCTGGCCAGCCGGTCGAAATCGAAGCTGTTGGCGCGCTTGAGCGCCGCATCGATACGCGCCGCCTGTTCGTCCGGCACCACCGTAAACGGCCGCCGGCACGGGCCGACCTTGCGCCCCTGAAGGTTGATCGCAAGCTTGGTGCCAGCGGGCCAGTTGAATTTGCTGATCTCGCGGGTCACGTCCGTGATCACGAAGTGCAGCGTCTGCGCAGTCTTCAGGTCGCCGCGCTGCAACGCATCCCACATCGCGATGCAGTGCCCCGGCAGAATTGCCGCCGCGCCAGAGATCGACCCGGTCGCGCCCAGCGCCAGGCCCGGATAGAGCAGCCAGTCATGGGCCCAGGTGACGGAAATCTTGTCGCCGACGGTCTCGAGCAGCTCCGTGAGCGTTTCCAGAGAGCCGCCGATGCTTTCCTTCGTGCCGATAATGCCCGGGTGATCGGCGAGGCGCTTGAACAATGCGGGCGTCACCGGGCAGTGCGGCAGCACGTTGTAGATAACGATCGGCAGCCCGGTCTCGCGGTGGATGCCGTCATAGTAGTCAAACATCCCCTGGTCGGAGGGCAGCTGATAGATCGGCGGCGTCACCATCAGCGCCTGGGCGCCCGCATCGCGCGCCGCCTTGCCACGACGCACGGCCTCGCGCGTCGACGTGGTGATGATGCCCGCCATGACCGGCACGCGGCCGCGCACTTCCTCGACCGCGGTCTTGATCAGCAATCCCAGATCATTCGCGTCGAGCGCATGGCCCTCGCCGGTGCTGCCGCCGAGGCAGACGCCGGTTACGGGGAGCGACAGGTTGTATTGCAGCTCCGCGCGGAGCGCCGGGACGTCAATCTCCTCGTCCGCCGTAAACGGCGATGCCATGGGCGGAAAGATGCCGACAACGTCTTCCTTGGTCAGGATCCTGCTCACGCGTTCCTCCTCTTCGTGATCTAACTCGGCATGCTTGAATACAGACAGCCCGACCGGCCGGGCAAACGGATTCGTGGCCATTGCCCGGATACCGGGCGCATACGCTCAACAACGCCGGCATAAGGGCTCTCCGGTTGGCAATTGCGGAGGCCTCCGCCCGGATAGCGGGCCTGCCCGGCGGAATTTCGACGGCGGCGCTCCGCGCCGGTCACGTCATTTGCCGCCGATCGCCGGCCGGTCGCGGAAGCTCGAGGCCGTAGCATTCGATGGCGGTCTGGCCGAAGAGGGAAATCCGGTCCACGGCCCCGCATGAAGCCGTGATGCGCTTGAACGCGTTCCAGAGGGTTGTGTAGCTGTAGTACTGCTTGTCGACCGGGAAGTTGCTTTCGAACATGCAGCGATCGGCGCCGAAAAGCTCGATACAGGTCTCCACGTAAGGGCGCCAGAGTTCGGCGAGTTCCCGGGAATCGGGAGGGCGCGGCCGATCACGGAAGGCAACGCCGGTCCGCGGCGAGCCCATTCCGCCGAGCTTGACGTAGGCATTGCGGCAGCGGGCGAGGCGCGAGAGATCGGCCTTCCACTCCCGGAAGGGCTCCGGCCCCCTGGCCTTGTAGGAACCCGCACCGAGACACCCGCCCGCGTGGTTGAGAACAATGCGGGTCTGGGGAAACGCCTCCGCCAGATCGATGACCTCGGGGATCTGCGGCGCGAAGACCCAGGCATCGAAACACAGGCCGGTGGCGGCGAGTGCGGCGAAGCCGCGCCTGAACTGCGGGTCGCGGAGCATGCCCGCGTGCGTGACCAGATCCCGGTTCGCGACGGCCGGGTCCGCGTCCCACGCGGTCATGTTGCGCACGCCCCGCACCCGCGGCAGCGCGTGGTGGCGCGTGAGGACTGGTTGAGCCTCTTCGGCAAGCCGGAGATCGACATAGGCGACAATCCCGGCGCAGGTCCCCTCCGGCCCATACAGGCCGCTTCGTGCCATCGCGGCGAGGCCGTTGACGAACTCGCTCTCCCCCAGCGAGCGCAGCGCCTCGGGGCCGTCGGCGCGATACATCGTGCCGAGACCGGTTTTCTGCCGGGAGCTCGCCTCGACGAACACCGAGCCGATGATCCTGTGCCCTGCGCTGAAATCCGCCTGAAGCTCCTCGAACATGTAGCGGAACCCCGGACGGTCCCAGACATGGTGATGGGCATCCACGATGGGCAGATCCGGCTCCGCCACCTCTTCCCGGACCTTGGAAAGCCAGCCGAGATCAACCGCCATGTCCGGGCCCCACGGATGAGGCGCCCGCGCAGGCATCGCGCCGCCATGGGGGCGTCCGCGCAGCGCTTTTTGAGAAGCCCGTCCGGCGCGGCCGCGCGCGCCATGCAAAGCGATTACACATTGGCTCGTTTCGCGTCATGATCCGCACAATTGCTTATGCTGCATAGCTCTTTGCTCTACGCGGCTCGCTTGACAGCCTCCAGGCATCGAGCTATTCCACGATAGATGTAAGCGGTCCCATCGTAAAGCAACAAACGCCTGGCCGCGGCGGGGAGGAGCAGACATGAAAGATCTCCGTTGGCTACTCGCCCTCGGACTGACTGCGGGGTTCGTCGCACCGGCCGCCGCGCAGAAGGCGACCGTCATCAACTACTACACGAGCGGCGGTGAATCCCGCGCCATCTCGGTGTTCGCCAAGGAGTACAACAAGCGTGGCGGGCAATGGGTGAAC
>JAGXAV010000323.1 GCA_018971455.1 Rhodospirillales bacterium | reverse complement strand
GACCACCGCGGCGAAGGCGCCGGCAACCAGGCAGGCCCAGATCGGCCATGCCTCGTAATGGTTGAGCATGGCCGCCGCATAGGCGCCGAGACCGACCAGGAAGGTCGGGCCGAAATTGACCTCGCCGGCGAAGCCGAACAGCAGGTCCCACGCCATCGCGATCACGCCGTAATAGTAGGCGAGCGTCAGCAGGCCGAGGATATAGCCGCCGACGCCGAGCGGCAGCACCGCCATCGCCACCAGCACGATGGCGGTGGCCGGAAATTTCCAGGATTTCAGCATCGTGTGTCCCAGCGTGGGAGAGAATGCGTCATCGCCGCCCCAGCAGGCCCTGCGGGCGGACATACACCACCAGCACCAGCAACAGCAGCACCGGCACAGTGCGGATGGCCGGGTTGACCAGATAGGCCGTGACCGTTTCCAGATACCCCACCACATAGGCCGCCAGCAGCGAGCCGGACACGCTGCCCAGCCCGCCCAGCACGACGATGGAGAAGGCGCTCGCCGTCAGCGTGCCGATATTGTCCGAGCTCACGCCGAGGAAGGCGCCCAGCAGCACGCCGGCGAGCCCGGCCAGCACCCCGTAGATCACCCATACCAGCAGGTAGATGCGCGACAGCTCGAAGCCGAGCAGCGTCAGGCCGCGCGGGTTGATCGCCGCCGCCAGCAGCGCCTTGCCCGCCCGGGTGCGATTGACCAGCAGCCACAGCAGGCCGATCGCCACCCACGAAATCACCGCGGTGACGATCTCGTTGGCCGGCGTGCGCACGCCGAGGATCTCCACCACGCCGGCGAGCAGCGGGCGCACCGTCTTGGGGTTGTTGGTGAAGAAATAGGCCACCGCCTCCTGGAGCATGATGCCCCACAGCAGCGTGCCGGTGAGTACGAAGATCTCCTTCTCCTCGCCCGGAATGCTGCGCGAGGACTGGATCGGGCGGACCACCAGGAAATAGGTGGCGAACGCCGTGGCCAGCCCCGCCAGCACGCCGATGGCCGCACCGCCATAGGGGCCCGCGCCATAGGTGCCGGCGAACAGCCAGGCCATCACCGCGGCCACCACCATGATGGCGCCGTGCGAGAGATTGAGCACGCCGGAGACGCCGAAGATCAGCGTGAATCCCACCGCCCCCAGCGCGTACAGACTGCTGATGGCGAAGCCGTCAATGAGAATCTGTAGTCCGATCATGGGAAATTCGCGACCCGACGAGAAGGTTGCGGCACGGGCGCGGGCCGCTTGCGCGCCCGCGCCCTCCGGTCAGCAGCCGCGGCCTACTTGCCGAGCTTCACGAAGGCCGGAAATTTCAGCTTTCCGGTGGCGACGGCCGGCGGCCACACCGTCACCTGCTTGCCGTCCTGCCACTGCTCCATCAGCCCGGTGATGTAGCCGGGACCGACGCGCATGCCGTGGGTGAACTGGCTGTCCCGCCCGAGGAAGACGATGCGCCCGAGAGTTCCGACGTAATCGGTCTTCTCCATGGCCGCCACGATCTTGTCGGGATCGGTGCTGCCCGCCAGCTTGATGGCGTTGGCGAACATGTAGACGTCGTCATAGGCGGTGTAGCCGGAATAGGCCGGCGTCACGCCGTACTTCTTGGTGTATTCCTGGGCGAAGGGAATGGTCTTGGGCGACACCGCGACATCCGGTGCCGAGGCCATCTGGAACACCACGCCGTTGGTCGCGCCGTTGGTGTCCTTCCAGAAGGTGCTGCTGGTCGCCTGGCTCGACACGCCGAACATCGCCATCGGCACCTGCTGCTGCTGCCACTGCACCGTCGGCTGCACGCCGACATGGCTGATGCCGGTGATGATGACATCCGGGTGCTCGCCCTCGATCTTGTTGAAGATCGGGGTGAAATCCGTGGTGTCCGGCGACAGGCGGATATGGTCGATGACCTTGATGCCGACCTTGGGCAGGCATTTCAGGTATTCGTTATCGAGCGGCAACGTCCACGCGGCGTCCTCGCTCATCACCACCGCGGTCTTGGCCTTCATCTGGCCGGTCAGCAGGTCGGGCCCGCTCTGGCAGACCGAATCGGCGATCTGCGACGAGGCAAGGTAGCCGTGGAACATGTATTTCAGGTGGGCGTAGTCGTCATGCACCCGCTTGGTGATGTCGTCGCTCGCCGCCCCTGGCGTGATCAGCGGCAGCTTGAGCCGGCCCGACCACGGCTCCAGCGCCAGCACCACCTCGCTGATGTAGCTGGCGATGACGGCGGCCACCTTGTCCTCGCTATGCGCGCGCTGGAAGGCGCGCACCGCGTCGGCGGCCGAATTGTGGTCGTCATAGACGACGATCTCGATCTTGCGTCCGTTCACGCCGCCGGCGGCGTTGATCTCGTCGGCCGCCAGCTGGGCGGCCTTGGGGATCGACGCGCCGCCGATCGCCGAGGTCTCGGCGATGACGCCGAACTTGATCGGGTCCGCCGCGCGGGCGGCGCCCGGCAGGCAAAGCCCCGCCGCGAGCGCCGCGCCGAGCAGGCCGCCGCGCATGGTTGTACTCAGTGCAGACGTCATCCCTAATGCCTCCATTCCGTTCAATCGGCTTTGGATTCGCGCGAGATATGCATAAAAAACGCATATTCGTCGAGCGGCCGTCATGATTGTTCCACGCATGCCCCCGCATGGCAACGGGCGGCGGGGGCCGTCAGGCCAGGCGGTCGAACACGGCGCGCGCCGACTCGTCCCACGGCACCGGGCGGAACTCACGCGCCACCTGCGCCTGCCATGCGTCGAGCCCCGCCCGGTCGGCCAGCGTCGCGCGGATCACCTCGGTGGCCTCGGCAATGTTCTCGGGATCGAAATAGCGCGCCAGCGCGCCGCCGGCCTCGGGCAGCGAGGTGGAGTTGGAAATCACGCAGGGCTTGCCGAAGGCCAGGCTCTCGGTCACCGGCAGGCCCCAGCCCTCGTAGAGCGAGGGGAACACGGTGAACAAGCAGCCGCGATACAGAGCCTCAAGCTGGCCGTCATCGGGATGATCGACCAGGATGATGTGGCCGTCGAGGAAGTTGGTGTTGCGCATCTGCTCCATCAGATCGCCCACCATCCAGCCGACCCGCCCGGCCAGCGCCAGCTTCGGCACCGCATCGGCGCCCATCGCCTCGATCAGGCGGCGCCAGACGCGAAACAGCAGCAGGTGGTTCTTGCGCGCCTCGATGGTGGCGACGCACAGCACGTAGCTGCCCGGCGCGGGCAGCCCGTCCGTCTGCGCCGGTGCCGCGTGGTTCTCGCCGGTGGTGAAGCCGGTGCCGATGGGAATGGCGTGCACCTGGTCGCGCAGCGCCAGCCCGTTGAGCCGCGCATACGCCTCCGCCTCGCTGGCCGCCGAGCGGGAAATGGCGAGCAGAATCTCGCATCGCGGCACGACGTCGTCGAACCAGGCGCGAAAGCTGTGCACATGCGCCTGCCCGCACCATTCCGGCCGCCGCAGGGGGATGATGTCGTAGATCAGCAGCGCCACCCGCAGGCCATCGCGCCGGGCCAGCTTCTCGATGAAGGCGCCATATTCGGGGTGCACGAACACCGCCCCGGGCGCGAACAGAATATCCCCCGCCGCCGGC
>JAGXAV010000322.1 GCA_018971455.1 Rhodospirillales bacterium | reverse complement strand
GTCGAGATAGATCGAGACCATGCCGTTGCTGATGGTGCCGCGGCGGGTTTCGGGCACCGGCCCGGACGTGCCGCCACCGGTGAGCACGCCGGCCAGGATGTCGCACATGAAGGCCAGGCCCGAGCCCTTGTGTTCGCCGAAGGCGCGGATGGCGCCGCGGCCGCTGCGCGGCTCGCGCGGGCCGTCCGGGGTGAGCGGGCCGTAGAGGGTCGCGGGGTCGGTGGACAGCGCGCCATCGGGCGTGATCAGCGCGCCCTCGGGCAGCTTCTTGCCGCCGCGCGAGGCGACCAGCACCTTGCCCTCGGCAACCAGCGAGGTCGCGAAATCGAGCAGCAGCGGGGCCGCGCCGCCCGGCGAGGGGATCCCGACGCAGAACGGGTTGGTGGAGAAGCGCCGGTCCACGCCGCCGAAGGGGGCGACCAGCTCGCCATTCTCGACGTTGACGAAATGGATCGACACCAGGCCCGCCTCGGCGGCGCGCTCGCCCCAGTCGCCGATGCGCCCGATATGGCCGGATTTGCGCAGCGCGATCACCGCCATGCCGGCGTCCCGGGCCTTGGCGATGCCGAGATCGACCGCCTGCGGGCCGACGGTCTGGCCGAAGCCGTAGCCGCCATCGACCAGCGCGTGGGTGGGGGATTCGCGCAGAATGGCGATGGTCTGCCCGCGCACCACCTTGCCGTCGGCGAGGTACTGCACGTAGCGCGGGGTGCGGATCACGCCGTGGCTGTCATGCCCGGTGAGGTTGGCGGAGACCAGATGCCAGGCGATGCGCGCGGCCTCGATCTCGTCGCAGGCGGCGCCCACGAAGATGCGCGCCACCAGGGCGCGCAGCGCCTCGGCGGCGATGACGTGATCAGTGGCTGCCAAGATGCCGCTCCCGCTTCAGACCTGCCGCGATGCCGATCAGCCCCGCCTTAGACGGCCTCGTCTCAGACGACCTTGCCGGTGGCATCGTCGATGATGTGCATGTTGTTCATGTCGGCGGCGAGGCGCAGCGTCTGCTCGGGCTTGATGACCAGGTTGGGATCGACGCGGGCGCAGACCGGCTCGCCGCGGACGAAGAAATGCACCATGGTTTCCATGCCCATCGGCTCGACGACGTCGACCAGGGCATCCATCTGCACGACGTTGGGCTTCTCCTGGTCCTGCGTCTCGGTCAGATGCTCCGGGCGCAGGCCGAGGGTGACCTTCTTGCCCTTGTAGGGGGCGTAGCGGTCGCGGCGCTGCGGCGGGATGGCGAGCTTCGCGCCATCGGCCAGCTCGACCGCCAGGCCGCCATTGTCGGTGATCTGGGCGCTGAGGAAGTTCATCGCCGGGCTGCCGATGAAGCCGGCGACGAAGCGGGTGGCCGGGTTGTGGTAGAGCTCCTGCGGCGGGCCGACCTGCTCGATCACGCCATGGTTCATCACCACCACGCGGTCGGCCAGCGTCATCGCCTCGACCTGGTCGTGCGTGACATAGACGGTGGTGGTGCGCACCGTCTGGTGGACCTTCTTGATCTCGGTGCGCATCTGCACGCGCAGCTTGGCGTCGAGGTTCGAGAGCGGCTCGTCGAACAGGAACACCTTGGGGTTGCGCACGATGGCGCGGCCCATGGCGACGCGCTGGCGCTGGCCGCCGGAGAGCGCCTTGGGCTTGCGCTCGAGCAGCATCTGGATGTCGAGGATGCGGGCGGCCTCATCGACGCGCTTCTTGATTTCCTCCTTGGAAAACTTCCGCAGCTTCAGGCCGAAGGCCATGTTGTCGAACACCGACATGTGCGGATAGAGCGCGTAGTTCTGGAACACCATGGCGATGTCGCGGTCACGCGGGGGGACGTCGTTGACGACGTCGCCGCCGATCCAGATCTCGCCGCCGGTGATCTCCTCCAGCCCCGCGATCATGCGCAGCGTGGTGGACTTGCCGCAGCCCGAGGGGCCGACCAGCACGACGAACTCCTCGTCGGCGATCTCGAGGTCGATGCCCTTGACCGCCTGGACGTTGCCTTCATAGGCCTTGACGACCTTGCGGATCGAAACCTGCGCCATGCTTGTCCTATCCCTTGGTTGCGCCGGCGGTCAGGCCGGCGATGTAGTAGTCCATGAGGAACGCGTAGATCAGAATCGGCGGCGCGGCGGCCATCACGCAGCCGGCCATGATCTTGCCCCATTCGAACACGTCGCCGCGAATGAGGTCGCTGATGATGCCGACGGTGAGGACCATCTGGCTGCTGGTATAGAGATAGGCCAGCGGATAGAGGAAGGCCCCCCAGCTGACGGTGAAGGCGAAGATGGTTGCCGCGATGATGCCCGGCATGGCGACCGGAATGAAGATCTTCAGCAGCATCTGGAGGTAGCCGGCGCCGTCGATGAGGGCCGCCTCGTCGAGCTCCTTCGGGATCGAGGCGAAGTAGCCGATCATGATCCAGGTGCAGAACGGCACCGCGAGTGTCGGATAGAGCAGGACCAGCGCCCAGGTGTTGTTGATCAGCCCGAGCTTGCCGATGATCTGGAACAGCGGAATGAATAGCAGCGAGGCCGGGATGAGGTAGGTGAGGAACACCCCGGTGGCCAGCGTCTGGCTGCCCCAGAAGCCCATCCGCGCGAGGCTGAAGGCGGCGAGCACCGAGATCACCATCGAGACCGCGACGACGGCCAAGGTGACCATCACCGAGTTGATGAAGAAATGCTCGAAGTTCTTGTCCTTGATCAGGAAAATGTAGTTGGACAGGGTGGGGTGATGGACCAGCCAGGGGCTGCCGACCTGTGCCGAGATCTCGGCCGAGGTCTTGAAGCTGGTCACCACCATGTAGAAAGGCGGGATCAGGAACATGAACACGAACACCGCGAGGGCCGCGTAGCTGCCGTAGAGCGCCCACATGCGCTGGCGGTGCAGGCTGGTGCGCCGGTGGCCGGCCCGTGCCAGGCCGTCGGCGGTGGCTTGCGCGCCGCTCATGCCGCGATCTCCTTGCTGCGCCGTGTGACGCCGCGCAGCACGAAGAAGGCGGCGACGGCGAGGATGGGGAACATGAACAGGCTGACCGAGGCGCCGAGCGGAATGTCACCGGACTGGATGCCCACGGTGAAGGCGTAGGTGGCGAAGACATGCGTCATGTCCTCGGGCCCGCCGGCGGTGAGGATGCGCACGATGTCGAAATCGGCGAAGGTCACTATCAGGCTGAACAGGACGGTGATGGAGATGATGTTGCGCATCATCGGCAGCGTCACCAGCATCAGCTTCTGGCGCGCATTGGCGCCGTCGATCGCCGCCGCCTCGTAGAGCTGCTCGGGCACGGATTTGAGGGCGGCGAGATACATGATCATGAAGAACGGCGTGCCGTACCACACATTCACCGCGATCATGCAGAAGCGCGCCACCCAGCCGGTGCCCAGCCAGGCGATGGAATGGAATCCGAACTGGTTCAGCACCCAGTTGAAGGCCGAGTAGGACGGGTCGAACAGCCACCACCAGCCGAGGCAGGACAGGGCGAGCGGGATCACCCACGGCACCAGCAGCAGGCCGCGCCAGAGGCGCTGATGCGTGCTGGGGATGTTGTGCATGAGGTGGGCGAGGATGGGGA
>JAGXAV010000321.1 GCA_018971455.1 Rhodospirillales bacterium | reverse complement strand
GGGCGCCACCGCGAGCGCCGCCTCATCGACGATCATGGCCGCCCCGTGCGCGGCCGACACGCCGCGCAACCTCATGCCCGCCGGCAGGTTGGCGGCGGCGACCTCCAGCATCATCGCCAGTGCCGCGGCCGCGGTGTTGGGGTTGATCAGAACGATCGCCGTCATGCCGCCGCACCCGCGCGCGCCGGCCCGGCGCTCACCACTTCCAAAACGATCCCGCGGCCGCTATTATTTCGCAACTGGGATGGATTCGCCGCCCCGCGCTGCCCCGATCTGCCGCCGGCCCGCGCCAGCTGCGTCACGATCCGCTTCGACACCCGCTTCAGGAAAGGCCTCGACGGCGCCACATGACCCATCGCGACATGGCCGCAACCTGGCTCTTCGCCGTGCTGCTCGCGCCGGTACTGATCGCCGCCGCCGGCGACGGCGCATCCGCCGCGGTTCTGCCGGACCGGCGGCCGGGTTTCTGGCAGACCACCATGACATCGACCGTCCACATGACCTTGAACGGCCATGACACGGACCGCACCGGCCGGCCGATGGTGACGGCGCTGTGCACGGACGCCGCCACCGAGGCGATGGAACGCAAGAAGCTTGCGGCCGGCGGGTGCATGCATTCCGATTTCGTACCGCACGGCAACGCCTACACGATCGACGGAATCTGCAAGGGCCCGCGCGGCACCACGATGGCCAACCACGGGACGATGGTGGTGGAGAGCGACACCAGGACCGACATCGCCATGGACATGACCGGCCCCGGACTGGTCGTTCACATGACCGGTCAATCGGCATAGACAGGCGCCTGCCCGGCGGGAATCGTGCCCGGCGATTCGGGCATGATGCAGAACGGCGTATTCAGGAAATCCACCTACATCAACCACCCCACCAACTGACCCGCGCATGGAAGGCTCCGTCATGATCCCGAGACCCGCCCGCCGCCGCCTGCAAATCGCCATCATCGCGCCGCTCGGGGTGCTCGTCTGCGCCGCGGCCGCCTCCGCCGCCAGCGTTTTCCCGCCCCGCAGGGCCGGCTTCTGGGAAACCACGATGACCATGGCCATGACGTTGAAGGGCAAGCCCGTCGACTCCGACAAGGCGCCGTGGGTGTCGGCGATGTGCGCCGATCCGGCAACCGACGCCATCGCCCTCGACAAGATGGTCGGCAACGGCGGCAATTGCCTGAAGTTCGACATCACGAAATCCGGCGACACCTATACCATCGCCGGGTCCTGCCCCGACCCGATGGGCGGCGGCAAGGGCGTCATGACCACGCACGGCACGATGATCTATCACGGCGACACCGCCATCCACATCGCCTCGGACTCGGTGTCGCCCAGCATGACCAGCCATATCGACGGCGATGCGAAATGGATCGGCGCCTGCCCGGCCGGGATGAAGCCGGGCGATTTCGGCACGATGCCCGGCGGGGTCTTCAAGAAACAGGGCAACATGCTGGAGGGCAAATAGCCCGCCGGATCAAATAGCCGCCCGGATCACGCAACGGGCGGTCACGCCCGCCCGTTGCCGCTACGGCGCGCGCAGCACGTCGATCGGCACCAGCGCCCCGTCGCGCTCGAAATGCCAGAAGGTCCAGCCGTTGCAGGACGGCGCGTTCTGCACCTGCGCGCCGATCTTGTGGATCGAGCCCTGCATCGGCGACGCGCCGCCGGCGCCGCCGACGCGGATGGTGCCGTCCGCCACCACCACCGCTTCCACGCGGCGCATCCGGTCATACAGCCGGGTGCCCGGCGGCAGCAGCCCGCGCTCGACCAGGCTGCCGAACGGCACGCGCGCCACCTCGCCGCGGCTCGGCGTCACCGCCAGTTCGCCATCGCCGGCCGGCCGGACGCGCCGCACCCGGCCGAGCGCTGCCTCGACATAGGCGGGATGGCGCTCCATGCCGATGTAGTGGCGCGACAGGCGGCGGGCGACGGCGGCCGTGGTGCCGGTGCCCATGAACGGATCGAGCACGATGTCCCCGGGCGAGGTGCTGGCCAGCAGCACGCGGTGCAGCAGGGCCTCGGGCTTCTGCGTCGGATGCAGCTTGAGCCCGTGATCGTTGCGCAGGCGCTCAGGCCCGGTGCACAGCGGAATGAACCAGTCGCTGCGCATCTGCACGTCCTCGTTCAGCGCCTTCATCGCCTGGTAGTTGAAGCGGTAGCGCGAATCCTTGCCGCGCGCCGCCCAGATCATCGTCTCATGGGCGTTGGTGAAGCGCCGGCCGCGGAAATTCGGCATCGGGTTGGATTTGCGCCAGATCACATCGTTGAGAATCCAGAATCCCAGCTCCTGCAGGATGGCGCCGATGCGGAAGATGTTGTGGTAGCTGCCGATCACCCAGATCGTGCCGTCCTTGCGCAGCAGCCGGCGGCATTCGGCGAGCCACTCGCGGGTGAAGGCGTCGTAGGCGGCAAAATCGTCGAAGCGGTCCCACTCCTCGTCCACGCCATCGACCAGGCTGTCATCCGGCCGGCGCAGCTCGCCGCGCAGCTGGAGGTTGTACGGCGGATCGGCGAAGACGCAGTGCACCGAAGCCGGCGGCAGCATGCGCATCAGGCGCACGGCATCGCCCAGCATGATCTGGTCCAGGGGCAGTTCGCGGACGATCTCCACGATGGCGCGGCGCTCCGTTGCGGGGGTGATCACTATAGCCCAACCATGGCCACGCGGGGCGTGACCGCGTCAATCGCGGTCCAATGTGCGGTTCGCGTCAAGCGCCGCCCAGCCCCAGGGCAAGCTGGCGCACCGTCCCGAAGCCGGCCCGGTGATGCGCCGTCGGTCCCAGCGCATGCAGGGCGGCGCGATGGACCGCCGTGCCATAGCCGGCATTGACCTCCCAGCCATAGCCGGGATGGCGCACGGCCAGCCGTGCCATCGCCCGGTCGCGCAGCACCTTGGCGACGATCGAGGCCGCCGAGATCGCCTTCTCGCTGGCATCGCCCCCGACGATGCAGCGCACCGCGCAGGCCAGCGGCGGTGGCTGGTTGCCATCCACCAGGGCGAGGTCCGGCATCGTCCCCAGCCGCAGCACGGCCCGGCGCATGGCCAGCAGGCTCGCCCGGAGGATATTGATCCGCCCGATCTCGGCCACCGACGCGGCGCCGACGCCAATCTCCACCCCGCCGGCACCCCGCGCCTCCAGCAGAGCGGCAAACGCCGCCTCGCGCCGCGCCGGGCTGAGCGTCTTGGAATCGGCCAGCAGCCGGCCCAGCGCGTCCGGCAGCGCCGGCGGCAGGATCACCGCCGCCGCCACGACCGGGCCGGCCAGCGGCCCCCGCCCCGCCTCGTCGATGCCGGCTATCCGTTCCTGCTGGCGCACGCTTCACCTCCCGGCCATGAGCGAGTATGCCCAGCTGCCTGCATTCACGGGAGACCGCCATGACCGCCTACCCGTTCGACACCGTCGCCGATCTGCTCCGCCGTGGCGCCGACGACGCGCCGGCGATCGGCGCGCCCGGACGGCCCGCACTGACCCATGGCGGCCTGCGCGCGCTCGCCGGCCGCACGATCGCCGCCCTCAACGCCATGGGCATCGGCCGGCAGGACCGGGTGGCGATCGTGCT
>JAGXAV010000320.1 GCA_018971455.1 Rhodospirillales bacterium | reverse complement strand
ATCACCCCCGGCAGCGTGCCCGGCAGGATGTGCCGCAGCACCAGCTTGAGGCGGCTCACCCCGATGCTGCGCGCGGCCTGCACATAGACCGCCTGCTTCAGGGCGAGGGTCGAGCCGCGCACCAGCCGCGCGAAGACCGGCATGCTGAACACCGCCACCGCGTAGATGACGTTGGAAACCCCCGGCCCCAGCACCGCCACCACGGCGATCGCCAGCAGGATGCCGGGAAAGGCCAGCAGCACGTCGCAGAACCGCATCACCAGCATGTCCACCCAGCCGCCGAGGAAGCCGCTGACCAGACCGATCAGAACGCCGGTGACGCCGCCCAGGGCCACCGAAATGAAGCCGACCGACAGCGACACCCGCCCGCCCCAGATGATGCGGCTGAAAATGTCCCGCCCGAACACGTCGGTGCCCGCCCAATGCGCCATGGACGGGCCGGCGAGTACGTTGTCGTAATCCGGTGCGGCCGGCGCATAGGGCGCGATGAAGGGGGCGAAGGCCGCCGCCAGGATCAGCAGGAGAAGAAAGACGCCCGCCGCCATCGGCACCCGCTTGCGCCGGAAGCGCCGCCAGAACTCGCCCAGCGGCGTGCGCGCCTCCCGCTCGGCCACCCGCGCGCTCATTGCAGCCGGATCTCCGGATTGACCACGGCGTAGAGCACGTCGACCAGCAGATTGATCAGCACGAATTCCAGCGAGAACAGCAGGATCTCCGCCTGGATCACCGGATAGTCCCGATACGACACCGAATCGATCAGCAGCCGCCCGAGGCCCGGCCAGGAAAACACCGTCTCGACGACGATCGAGCCGCCGAGCAGGAAGCCGAACTCCAGCCCGATCAGCGTGATCACCGGGATGAGGGCGTTGCGCAGCGTGTGCGTCCACACCACGCGCCCCTCGGGCACGCCCTTGGCGCGCGCGGTGCGCACGTAATCCTCTCCGGCCACCTCGACGAAGGCCGAGCGGGTGAAGCGCGCCAGCACCGCGGCGACGCTGGCGCCCAGCGTGAAGGAGGGCAGCAGGAAGGACCGCCAGCCCTCCTCGCCGCCGGTCGGCAGCCAGCCCAGCCGCACCGCGAAGAGGTCGATCAGCAGCAACCCCAGCCAGAAGCCGGGGAAGGAAATGCCCGACACGGCGAACACCATGCCGAGCTGGTCCTGCCACTTGCCGCGCCGCACGCCCGAGACCACGCCGATCAGCAGGCCCGCCCCCGTCGCCCATGCCATGGCGGCGAGGGTGAGCCAGAAGGTCGGCATGAAACGGGCGCCGATCTCGTCGGCCACCGGCTGGTGGCTGCGCGCTGAGCGGCCGAGATTGCCGCGCAGCGTCTGGCCGACATAGCGCAGATATTGTTGCCAGATCGGCCCGTCGAGCCCGAGCCCCTTCCGCACGTCGGCGATGTCCTGCGCCGTCGCCTCCGGCCCGGCCACCAGCCGCGCCGGATCGCCGGGCAGCAGGCGGACGAAGCCGAAGGCGAAGATCGACACGGCGACGAGAACCGGCACCGTGCCGAGCAGGCGGCGCAGGATGAAGGCGAGCATCGCGCCCCGGGCCGGCCGCGGCGGCGGCGCCGGGCCTAGTTCAACGCCGCCTCTTCCATCTGCAGCGTGCCGTCGGGCAGGTAGTACACCCCGCTGAGGTTCTTGCTCTGTCCGGCCAGCAGCTGGTCCACGCTGAGGAAGATCCACGGCGCGTCGGCCCAGATCTGCTTCTGCGCCGCGGCGTAGGCGGCGGCGCGCTTGGCCGGGTCGGCGGTGGCCAGCCCGTCGGCGATGTCCTTGTCGGTCACCGGCGAGCTGTAATAGGCGATGTTGAACAGGTTGGGCGGGAAGGATTTGGTGTCGAGCAGGGGGCGCAGCCCCCAATCGGCATCACCGGTCGAGGACGACCAGCCGGTGAAATCCATCTGCATGGTGGCATCGGCCGGCGTCTTGACGCCCCACAATTTGGCAGTGGCAAGCCCGGCCTCGAGCGGGGCCACCGTCGCCTTCACGCCGATCGCGGCGAATTGCTGCTGGAGGAACTCCATGCCGCGGCGCGACTGGGTGGAGTTGGCGCCCCACAGCTCGATCGCGAAGCCGTCGGGGTAGCCCGCCTCGGCGAGCAGCTTCTTCGCCTTGGCCGGATCATACGGCCAGGCGCCCTGCTTGGAGTAGAACGCCAGGTTGGGCGGGATCGGCGCATCCATCACGTCGCCATAGCCATCGAGCACGATGCGCACGAAGGCCTTCTTGTCCACCGCGTAGTTCATCGCCTCGCGCACGCGCAGGTCGGTGAACGGCTTCTTCATGTTGTTCATCGCCACGTAGCGCGCGACGATCGAGGGCGAGACCACCACCTCCAGCTTGGGGTTGGCCTTCGCCACCTTCACCAGCTCGGCCGGCATCGGCGCGATGAACTGCGCCTCGCCGGTCTGCAGCATGGCGAAGCGCGAGCCGTTCTCGGGCACCGAGCGGAAGGTGATGCTGTCCACCTTGGGCAGGCCGGGTTTCCAGTAATGGTCGTTCCTCACCACCTTCAGCTCGTCGGTGCGGAAGCTGGCGAATTTGAACGGCCCGGTGCCGACCGGATGGGTGCCGATATCCTTGCCGTAGGTCGCCAGCGCCTTCGGGCTGACCATCACCGTGCCGGGATGGGCCATGTCGTTGACGAAGGCGCCGAAGGGCTGCGACAGCTCGAACTTCACGGTATACGGATCGACCACCACGACCTGCTTGACCATGGAGACCAGGCTGCGGCGCGACAGGTGGTTGGCGGGATCCTCCAGCCGCGTGATGTTGACCTTCACGGCCTCGGCGTTGAACGGCGTGCCGTCGTGGAAGGTGACGCCGTGGCGCAGGTGAAAGACGAATTCGGTGGCGTCCGCGTTGACCGTGTAGCCGGTGGCCAGCAGCGGCACGAGCTTCATGTTGCGGTCGAAGCCGTACAGCCCCTGGTACATCGAGCGCTCGGCCGAGATCGACAGATTGTCGTTGGTGTTGGCCGGATCGAGCGTCGGCATGTTGGCGTCGCGCGCGATCACCAGATCCTTGGCGGCGAGGGCGGGCGCGGCGAGGCCGGCGGCGAACGCGGCGGACAGCACCAGGCGTGGAAACATCTTGGTCACGGTATCCTCCTCCTGCGGGCCATCGGCGGCCCGCTCAATACAACCCGCCGACCTGGTGGCGGGCGACGAAATGGTCAGGCCCCACGCGGACCAGCGGCGCCACCCTGGGCGGATCGTCGAGCGCCCGCAAGGGTGATGGAACCTCGCTCTCATCGAGTTCGGCGGCATGGCGCCGGCGGCGCGGGTCGGGCACCGGCACGGCGTCCAGCAGCCGGCGCGTATAGGCGTGCTGCGGGCGGCCCATCACCGCCTGGCGCGGCCCGATCTCGACGATCTGGCCGAGATACATCACCGCCACCCGGTGCGCGACGCGCTCCACCACCGCCATGTCGTGGGAGATGAAAAGGAAGGCGACGCCCAGCCGCGCCTGCAATGCCATCAGCAGGTTGACCACCTGGGCGCGGATCGACACGTCGAGTGCGGCCACCGCCTCGTCGGCGATGATCACGCTCGGCTCGCTGGCCA
>JAGXAV010000319.1 GCA_018971455.1 Rhodospirillales bacterium | reverse complement strand
AGGTCGCGCCGCTGCACCGCGTTCCACAGCTTGACGCACACCCCCGGCAGCGCCGCGGTGAGCGCGCTGATCGACCCGTGCGCGCCGAGCGCGAAGGCCGGGTAGAGCAGTGCGTCCACGCCGCTCAGCACGATGTTCTTCGGATCGACCCGCTGGATCAGGTCGGAGACCGATTTCAGATCGCCGCCGCTCTGTTTCATGCCGATCACGCCGGGCACTTCGGCCATGATGCGCAGCATCAGCTCGATCGACAGATAGTTCCAGGGGATGACGTTGTAGATGATGATCGGAATTCCGGTCTCCTCGTAGATCGTGCGGAAATGCCCCACGGTGCCGTCGGCGGAGGGCTTGAACAGGTAATGGACCGGCGTGATCTGCAGCGCCGCGATGTTGAGATGCCGGATCGCCCGGATGCGCGCGATCGCCTCGTGCGTGCTGTTGACGATCAGTCCCACGACGAAAGGAAGCCGGCCGGCGAGCGCGTCATGCGTCACCGTCATGGCCTCGACGAATTCGTCAAAGCCCAGCGTGTGGCCCTCGCCGGTGCTGCCGCCTGCCACCACGGCATGCGCGCCCTGCGCCACCACGAAATCCATCTGCTCGCGCAACGCGTCGAACACGAGGGCGCCGTCGCGGTCGAACGGCATGGTCGTCGGCGGGAGAATTCCGGTGAGGGTCTTGCGAAGTTCGGCGAGCGAACGGCGCGGCGCGGTGGCGACGGGAAGGTCCATGGCGTTGGCTCCTGCATTCCTGGGCCTGTGCCGCATAGGGCTGAGGTCGAGGGCGATCAATCAAATTCGGACCATATGTTCCACGATACGGAACTTTGCGGGCGAATTCTTTGTGGATCCGTGGAAAGTTCCGTAATCCGGGACTATGAAACGGTCCGACCACTTGACCACCCACCCGGAACGCCCCGTGACCGACGCCATGACCCCGCCCGCCCGCGCCGAAGAAGGCTTGAAGTCGCTGACCAAGGTCGTCCGCGTTCTCGACGCTTTTTCGACGCGCAACCGCGCCCTCTCGCTGACCGACATCTGCCGCCTCACCGGCTTCCCCAAGAGCACGACGCATCGCCTGCTGGCTTCGATGCGCGAGGCGGGGCTGCTCGACCAGGACGAGCAGCGGGACCGCTACCGGTTGGGCGTGAAGCTGTTCGAGCTTGGCAACATCGTGCTCGCCAACATGGAGCTGCATCGCGAGGCTCGGCCGTTCGTGGACATGCTGACCCGCCAGGGCGGGCAGGCGGTCCATCTGGCAGTGTTCGACGGGCGCCGCGCCATCGTCATCCACCGCGCCGACGCCTCGCCCGACAAGGTGGCCTCGCCCACGATGATCGAGCAGGCGCCCGTGCATTGCACCGGCGTGGGCAAGGCGATCCTCGCCTACCAGCCGGAGCCGGTCCTGCAGCGCGTCATCGCGGCCGGGCTCGCCCGGTTCACGGAAAACACCATCACCGAGCCCGCGGCGCTGCTGCGGGAGCTGGCGCGCATTCGCGACCGCGGCTACGCCATCGATGAAGCCGAGCACCAGCCCGGCCTGCGCTGCATCGGCGCGCCGATCCGCGACCGCTCGGCCAATGTCATGGCCGGCATCAGCATCACCGGCCCCGCCTGGCGGCTGCCGCTGACCGAACTGGACGCCATCGCCAGGCTCGTGGTGCATCATGCCGCGGCCATCAGCGCGGCCCTGGGCTACGGGGCGTCGGCCGTGCTTCCTGCGTGACCGCCCACCGTGGCCCGACATTTTGGGAGCGCCGGCGTCTCTCCGGCCATCAGGCGAGCGGAACGGTGAGGTGGCCGATCATCGGCGCGGTGTCGGGGCGAAGGCCGCGCCACCAGAGAAACGCCTCGGCCGCCTGCTCCACCAGCATGCCGACACCATCGGCCAGGCGCGCCACGCCGGCGGCCCGCGCCGCGCCGAGGAACGGCGTCAGGCCCTTGGCGTAGGCCAGCTCGTAGGCGAGGGCCGCGCCGGAAAAGGCGGAGGGCGGGACCGGCGGCAGCTCGCCGCGCAGGCTGGCGGAGGTGGCGTTGATCACCATGTCGAACGGCGCCGTCACGTCGGCCAGCTCGGCGTAGCCGCAGACCACCAGGTTGCCGGCGCCGGCGAACGAGGCCCCGAGTTCGGCGGCCTTGGACAGCGTGCGGTTCACCAGCACCAGCTCGGCCGGCTGTTCCGCAAGGAAAGGCAGCAGCGCGCCCCGCGCCGCGCCGCCCGCGCCGAGAACCAGCATGCGCCTGCCGCGCATCGGCACGCCGAGATTGACGGTGATGTCGCGCGTCAGCCCGACGCCATCGAAATTCTCGGCCGACACGCGCGCGCCCTCGAATTTCAGGCAATTCACGGCGCCGGCCCGCCGGGCGCTCTCGGACAGATCGGTCGCATAGGCGAAGGCGTCGCGTTTGAAGGGGGCGGTGATGTTCAGCCCGCGCGCGCCTTCGGCCCGGAACCGGTCGATCCGTGCTGCAAACCCACCGATCTCGCCGAGGATCCTGGTGTATTCGATGGCGTGGCCGAACTGGGCGGCGAAGCTCTGGTGGATCAGCGGCGATTTGCTGAAATCAATCGGGTTGCCGATCACGGCGTATTTGTCGGTCATCGCGCATCATCCACGGCGGCTTCGGCATGGAGCACGCCATCCTTCACCATCGCGGCGATTTCGGCGGCGGAGAAACCGAGCTCCGCGGCAATGCGGCGATTGTCCTGGCCCATCAACGGGGCAGGGGTGCGGATGGTGGTGTCGCAACCCGAAAAGCGGAATGGCAGGTTCGGCAGGGTCACCTTGCCCAGCAGCGGATGCTCCTGCTCCACCAGCATGCCGCGCGCAATGATCTGCGGATCCTTCACCACCTCGTCGATCGTCTGCACCGGCGCCGACGGAACGCCCGCCGCGTCGAGTGCGGCGAGGCAGGCATTGCGCGAAGGCTGCGCCTGGGTCCAGCCGCGCACGATGTCCATCGCGATGGCGTAATGGGCGTTGCGGGCGGCGGGGGTGGTGAAGCGGTCATCCGCCGCCAGCGCCTCGCCGCCGATCAGCCGGGCCAGACGGTTCCATGCGTCATCGACCTGGGCTGCGATCACCAGATAGCCGTCCTTCGCCGGGAACACGCCATACACCGTCGAATCCGGCTGGCCGCTGCCGGTCTGCTCCGGCATGGCCGTGCCGCCGGACATGAAATAGCGCTGCACCGCGTAATCGTGCATCGAGACCATGCAGTCATAGAGCGCGAGATCGATATGCTGGCCGCGCCCGCTGCTCACCCGCCCCAGCAGGGCGGCATTGATGGCGGCGACGCCGTGGATGCCGGTGTACATATCGGCCAGCGGCATGCGCAGCAGCGGCGGCGCCTCCCCCGGCGTGCCGACCTGCGCCATCGCGCCCGACATCGCCTCGGCAATCAGCCCGAATCCCGGCCGGTCGGCATAGGGGCCGGTGTGGCCGTACGCCGAGACCGAGGCATAGATCAGCCGCGGATTGCGGGCGGACAGCGCCTGATAGCCCAGCCCGAGACGGTCCAGCGCGCCGGGGCGGTAATTCTCGATGAAGACATCGGCGGTCTCGACCAGCCGGTGC
>JAGXAV010000318.1 GCA_018971455.1 Rhodospirillales bacterium | reverse complement strand
ACAAGGGCTGCACGGCGGGGTTGGGCATCGCGCTCTCGAAGAACGGATCGAGCGCGGCGGCGTCGGCGTAGAACCAGCGGGGGAAGAAGGTGGTGAAGGCCAGTTCGGGAAACACCACCAGCCGCGCCCCCTGGGAGGCGGCGCGTTCGAGCAGGCCGATCAGCCGTCCGAGCGTGCGGGCGCGCGGATCGTCGCGCTGCGTCGGACCCATCTGGGCGCCGGCGACGCGCAGGATGCGGGTCATGTCACCGAGCCTCGCGGCGGACGAAGCGCCCGCTGCCGGGCGTCGCCAGCACCTGGCTGCCATCCCAGATGGTGCGGCCGCGCAACACCGTCGCGGCGACCAGCGCGCGCATCGGCCGGCCGTGATAGGGCGACCAGCGCATCTCGGGGCGATCGGTGATCGTCGCCTCGTCGAAGGCGTACTCGGCGCGTTCCAGCACCACCAGATCGCAATCGCTGCCCACCCGGATCGCTCCCTTCCTCGGCCACAGCCCGTGCAGTTTCGCACTTCGTTCGGCGCAGTAGGTGGCCATCAGCGTGGGCGACAGCCCGCGCTCGTCGAGCAGAGTGAACATCAACGGGGCGAAACTCTGCAAGCCGGTCAGGCCGGCGCCGTTGGCGAAGATGTCGGGCGAGCCCTTCCGCCCGATCGGCCAGGGGGCGTGATCGGTCGAGACATAGGCGATCTGGTCGGCGAGCAGGCACTCCCACATCCGCGCCACCTCCTCGGCGGCGCGGAAGGGCGGGTTGCATTTGCCGCGCCCGCCGAGGCGCACGAGATCATCCTCCGTCATGCAAAGATAATGGATGCAGGTCTCGCCGGTGGCCTGGCCGCCCTGGGCGCGGAAGGCGTGCGCGATGTCGAAGCCGCGCGCCAGCGAGGAATGGGCGATGTGCACATGCGCGCCGGTGGCCAGGCCGATTTCGAAGATCTCCTGGTCGGCCATGGTCTCGGCCAGCGGCGGGCGGGTGCGGCCATGCATGATGGCCCCGGTCTGCCCGGCGGCCTTTGCCTCCGCCGTCAGCCGCTCGACGAGTTCCTGGTCCTCGTTATGAACCGCCACCGGCAGCCCGGTCCGGGCGATCGCGGTGAAGGCGGCCACCATGGTCGGGTGGTCGATGCGCGGGAAGCGCACGGCATCATATTCATAGGTGGAGAGCTTGAAGGCCGAGACGCCCGCGGCGGCAAGACCGGCGATGGCGTCGATGCCGCCGCTTTTGCGGATGGTGCCGTAGAGCGCCATGTCGACATGGGCGAGGCGGCTCACCCAGCCGATCTTCTCGGCGAGCAATCCCTCATCCGTCACCGGCAGCGGCACGTCATAGGGCATGTCGACGCAGGTGGTGACGCCGCCGGCCGCGGCGCTGCGCGTCGCGCCATCGATGCCCGCCCAGCCGATCGCCGAGGAGGTGTGCATGTGGCCATCGACGAGTCCGGGCAGGATCAGCCGGCCGGAATGATCGATCGTCTCGGCGGCAGGGGGCGGGGTGCCGGCGCCGATGGCCGCGATGCTCTCGCCGCGCAGCGCCACGTAGCCGCCGCGCAGGATGGCGCTGGTGGTCACAACGTCGCCCAGAAAGACGCGATCAAATGGCGATGACACTTATATATGTATCCTCATGCGGAGGCCCGTCTTGCCGAGGCGCGCGCGCGACCCTAGGAACATTGCAACGCTAGACCGCGCCGCGGCCGCCGCCAATCCCGATCGGGGCGCATCACGGAGGAGTTCCGCATGAAACGGCATACGCTCAAGGTTTTTCCGTCCAAGTCGCATCTCCCCCGCGAGGACCAGCTCGCCTGGAAGATCGCCGGCGTCGCCGCGGACCGCGTGGCGGTGCCGAAGGACAGTGCGGCGATGATCATCAACCGCGTGATCGACAATGCCTCCGTCGCCATCGCCGCCATCAACCGCCGCCCGGTGGTCTCGGCGCGTGACATGGCGCTCGGCCATCCCCGCAAGGATGGCGCAACGGTCTTCGGCGTCCCCGCCGGCAAGCGCGTCAGCCCCGAATGGGCGGCATGGGCGAACGGCACCGCGGTGCGCGAGCTCGACATGCACGACACCTTCCTCGCCGCCGATTACTCCCACCCCGGCGACAACATCCCGCCGATCCTGGCGGTGGCGCAGACGATGGGGAAATCCGGCCGCGACCTCATCCGCGGCATCGCCACCGGCTACGAGATCCATATCGACCTGGTGCGCGCGATCTGCCTGCACGAGCACAAGATCGACCACATCGCCCATCTCTGCCCGGCTCAGGCCGCCGGCATCGGCACGCTGCTCGGCCTGAAGCAGGAGGTGATCTACCAGGCGGTGCAGCAGGCGGTGCATGTCAGCTTCACCACGCGCCAGTCCCGCAAGGGCGAGATCAGCTCGTGGAAGGCCTATGCCCCCGCCCATGCCGGCAAGCTCGCCATCGAGGCGGTCGATCGCGTGATGCGCGGGGAAGGTGCGCCGAGCCCGATCTATGAGGGCGAGGACAGCGTGGTGGCCTGGATGCTCGACGGGCCGAACGCCCATTACGAGGTGCCGCTGCCGGAGGCGGGCGAAGCCAAGCGCGCCATCCTGGACAGCTACACCAAGGAGCACAGCGCCGAGTACCAGAGCCAGGCGCTGATCGATCTCGCCTTCCGCATGCGCGAGCGCATCGCCGATCCCGGCCAGATCGAGAAGATAATCCTGCACACCAGCCACCACACCCACTACGTCATCGGCACCGGCGCCAACGATCCCCAGAAGATGGACCCCAAGGCGAGCCGCGAGACGCTCGACCACTCCATCATGTACATCTTCGCCGTCGCCCTGCAGGACGGGCGGTGGCACCATGTGGACAGCTACGCGCCCCGGCGCGCGCGGCGCGCCGACACGGTGGCGCTGTGGCACAAGATCGAGACCCGCGAGGATGCCGAATGGACCCGGCGCTACCATTCGCGCGACCCGAACGAGCTGGCCTTCGGCGGACGGGTGGAAGTGCTGATGAAGGACGGCAGCACGCTGGTCGATGAGCTTGCGGTCGCCAACGCCCATCCGCTCGGCGCCAGGCCCTTCGGCCGCGCCGATTATATCCGCAAGTTCCGCACCCTGACCGACGGCATCATCAGCGCGCGCGAGGCCAACCGTTTCATCGAGGCGGCGGAGAACCTCGCCCAGCTGGCGGCAGGCGAGCTGCACCTGCTCAACGTGGCGCTGCCGGCGGGCACGCTGGCGGCGGGCAAGCCCGGCATCTTCTGAGGAGAGTCTTCGATGAGCGAACTGGTCAACAAGCCGAAGAAGTCAGTTGCCCTGTCCGGCGTGCCGGCGGGCAACACCGCGCTGTGCACGGTCGGGCGCAGCGGCAACGACCTGCATTACCGCGGCTACGACATCCTCGACATCGCCGAGACCTGCGAGTTCGAGGAGATCGCCCACCTGCTGGTGCATGGGCGGCTGCCCAACACCGCCGAGCTCGCCGGCTACAAGGCCAAGCTGCGCGCGCTGCGCGGCTTGCCGGCGGCGGTGCGCGCGGTGCTGGAAGCGCTGCCGGCGGCGACGCATCCGATGGATGTGATGCGCACCGGCGTCTCTGCCCTGGGTT
>JAGXAV010000006.1 GCA_018971455.1 Rhodospirillales bacterium | reverse complement strand
ATCGACGGGCGGCAGTAATCGGAGAATACGAGGAACGTGCCGGAGTAGGGGATGATGCCGCCGTGCAGCGCCATGCCGTTCATCGCGGCGGCCATGCCGTGCTCGCGGATGCCGTAATGGACGTAGCGTCCGCCATAGCTGCCCGGCACCACCGTCCCCATTCCCTTCACCAGCGTGAGGTTGGAGCCCGTCAGGTCCGCCGACCCACCCACCAGTTCCGGCACCGCCGGCACCATCACCTCAAGCGCCTTCTGGCTTGATTGCCGGGTCGCGAGCTTAGGCATCGTGGCCACCAGATCGGCCTTATAGGCCGCCATCGCCTCGTGGAACCCCTCCGGCAGGCGGCCGGCCATCACGCGTTCGAACTCCGCCCGCTGCGGATGGCGAGCCAGTCGCTTGAGCCATGCCCGGCGCGGCCCCGCGCCCCGCGCCCCGGCGCGCTGCCACTGCTCGGCGATGCCGTCCGGCACGTCGAAGGGGCCGTGGTTCCAGCCCAGCGCCGCCTTCGCCGCCTGCGCCTCGGCCGCTCCGAGCGGCGCACCGTGGCTGGCGGCCGTCCCGGCCTTGGTGGGCGCCGAAAACCCGATAATGGTACGGCAGGCGATCAGCGTCGGCTTCTTCGAGCGCTGCGCCAACGACAGGGCTGCTGCAACCTGGCCGGCATCGTGCCCGTCAACGCGCTTGGTGGCCCAGCCATAGGCGGCGAACCGCTTCAGCTGATCGTCAGAGGTTGAAATCGCCGTGTCGCCGTCGATCGAGATCGAATTGTCGTCCCACAGCACAGTCAGCCGATCCAGGCGCAGATGCCCGGCCAGGCTTGCCGCCTCGTGGCTGATGCCCTCCATCAGATCGCCGTCCGACGCGATCACCCAGGTACGGTGATCGACCAGGCTGCGCCCGAAGCGTGCGGCCATCATGCGCTCGGCAAGCGCCATGCCGACGGCGGTTGCGATGCCCTGGCCGAGCGGTCCGGTGGTCGTCTCGATGGCGGGATGCTCGCCATATTCCGGATGGCCCGCGGCCGGCGAGTGGAGCTGGCGGAAGCGCTTCAGCTCCTCGATTCCCATGCCGGCATGGCCGGTCAGGTGCAACAGCGCATAGAGCAGCATGGACCCATGCCCGGCCGACAGCACGAAGCGGTCACGGTCGGGCCATCGCGGGTCGGCGGCATCGAATTTCAGAACGCGCGACCACAGCGCCGTCGCCACGTCCGCCATGCCCATCGGCATGCCCGGATGGCCGGATTTGGCCGCCTCCACGGCGTCGATGGCGAGCGCGCGGATGGCATCGGCCATGCGCCGCTCGGGCCCTGCCGGGCGCGCCAGCATCGCCGCCTGGACGGCGAGTGCGGGGTTCGTTTCGGAAAGTTCGGTCATCGACGCCATGACACATTCCTCTCGTCCCCCGGTCTGGCGGGGCGGCCGGTATTAGAAGCGGCTGGCCGGCGAGGCAAGGGATGACCCGTCACTCACCCCTTTCCAGCCCGCGCAGATGCGCATACAGTGCAGGCCTGCCGCGCGTTTTGCGCCGCAACACAGCTTTCATAAGGGTGGATTCATGTTGAAAAAGACCATGTTCGCCGGCGCCGCGTCGCTGGCGGCTATCATGGCGGTGGCGGCGACGCCAGCGATGGCGCAGATCCAGATCGGCGCCGCCGGCCCGATGACCGGTGAGTATGCGAGCTTCGGCCAGCAGCTCAAGGAAGGCGCCGGCATGGCGGTGGACGACATCAACGCCAAGGGTGGCGTGCTCGGCAAGAAGCTCGTGCTCAACGTCGGCGATGATGCCTGCGACCCGAAGCAGGCGGTCTCGGTCGCCAATGACATGGCGTCCAAGAAGGTGGTCTTCGTCGATGGCCATTTCTGCTCGTCGAGCTCGATCCCGGCCAGCAAGGTCTATGCCGACGAAGGCATCCTGCAGATCACCCCGGCCTCGACCAACCCGGCGCTGACCGACAAGGGCACCTGGAACATCTTCCGCACCTGCGGGCGCGATGACCAGCAAGGCAAGGTTGCCGGCGACTTCATGGCCAAGGAGTTCAAGGGCCGCAAGATCGCGATCCTGAACGACAACACCGCCTACGGCAAAGGCCTCGCCGACGAGACCAAGAAGAACCTCAACCTGAACGGCGTGAAGGAAACGCTGTACGAGGCCTATGTGCCCGGCGAGAAGGATTATTCCGCCCTCGTCAGCCGCCTCAAGCAGGCGAATATCGACGTTATCTATATCGGCGGTTACCACACCGAGACCGGGCTGATCATGCGCCAGGCCAAGGAGCAGGGCATGCACGTCACGGTGATTGGCGGGGACGCGCTGGTTACCAAGGAGTTCTGGCAGATCACCGGCAGCGCCGGCGAAGGCGCCATGATGACCTTCCCGTCCGACCCGCGCCTGCGCCCGACCGCGGCCGCGGTGGTGAAGGCCTTCAAGGCCAAGGGGATCGATCCCGAAGGCTACGTGCTCTACGCCTATGCCGCCGTGCAGGAATGGGCCGACGCGGCCAACAAGGCCGGCACGGTCGATGCCAAGAAGGTCGCCGCCGTGCTGCGCGCCGGCACCTGGAACACCGTCCTCGGCCCGATCTCCTACGACAAGAAGGGCGATGTCATGAAGTCCGACTACGTCTTCTATATCTGGCACGACGGCAACTACGCCCAGATGTAACATCGCCAATCTACTGGCTGCTAGGAGAGAGCCCGGCCCCATGGCCGGGCTCTTTTTTTTGCAAAACGCCCCTTCATTTCCGCTTAATCTGCGCTACAACCAAATCAGATGCCGGTGGCCCGCAAGGGCTGAAACGGGAACGCGCGACGCCGGATCACCGGCTACTCCGCGGCTGCCCCCGCAACTGTAGGCGGCGAGATTCCGTCCGATGAGCCATTGCCCGCCGCAACAGGGCGAGAAGGCCGACGGGATCGCCGGGGAGCGCATGCTTCCCGCCAGTCGCGAGCCAGGAGACCGGCCGGCATCGAGACTGCGCGCGCGCGACGGGCGGGGTGCACCGGCGCAACGGGAGAAAGACCCGCAGGCGGCATTCGTCCCTTGATCGACGCCGTGCGCGCGGACTTGGTCCGCGCCGCGTCGCCTTGCCTGTGGAGGACCGCATGCGCCGCATGCTTCTCGCCGCCCTGTTCGCATCCACTGCCGCCCACGCCCAGAACGCACTGCCCGCCACCGCTGCAACGCCCGAAGACACCATCCGCCTGCCGGACATGGTGGTCACCGCCACCCGTATCCCCACCCTGATCGAGAAGATCCCGGCCGGCGTCACCGTCATCGACCGTGCCACCATCACCGCGCGCGGCTACACCACGCTCGCCGAGGCGCTCGATTCGGTTCCCGGCCTGCATATGGCGCAATCCGGCGGCCCTGGCGGCAATGCCAGCGTGTTCATCCGCGGCACCAATTCCAACCACGTCCTCGTGCTGCGCGATGGCATGCCGGTGAACGACCCATCCGATCCTGGTGGGCAATACAATTTCGGTGCCGACACCCTCGGGGACGTCGATCGGATTGAAATCGTGCGCGGCCCCATGTCGAGCCTCTATGGTTCCGGCGCGATCGGCGGCGTCATCAACATCATCACCCGCAAGGGCGCGGCCGGTCCGCATGGCACGGCCGAAATCGCCTATGGCCTGCCGCGCGCCGTGCTGGCCTCCGCCGGCCTCTCCGGCGCAACCGGCCGATTCGACTACAACCTCAATGTCGAGATACGCAACGACCGCGGCTTCGACAGCACGCCCAAACGCGAGAGCATTTACACCGGAGCGCCGAACGGCTTCAGCTCCAGGCTAGCCAGCATCGATCTCGGCTTCACGCCGATCCCGGGGACTCGAATCTCGGCCTTTCTGCGTGGCCGCAGCTCGGCATTCAACCTCGATGAGCTTGGCTCGCCGTCCTACGACGCCAATTCCTACACCGGCAAGGACAACGCCCTGTTCGGCCGCCTGGCCGTCACCAGCACACTGTTCCATGGCGCGCTGGACACAAGCCTCGCTCTTGGCCGCGCGCAGACCGACCGCCATTACGTCGAGCCGTTGGAGCCGGCAGACCCAAACCAGGCCTCGGGTGATACGCGCTATCACGGCCGGCGCACGGATCTGCAATGGAACAACACGCTGCACCTGCCCGATTTCGGGCCGGCCAGCGCACAGGCACTGCTGTTTGGCTACGAACACATCCAGGACAGCTCACATTCTTCCGTGAACACGAGTTCGGGCGGTTTCCCCTACCAGTCCGACGTGCGCGCCAGCGCCGTCTCGGACGCCAGCCATGTGGGCGCCCAGACCACCCTGTTCGACCGCCTGACGCTGACCGGCGACCTACGCGAGGAATCGGCCCGCTATGGCGGCCAGGCCTTCACCTGGCGTGCAGGCGGTGTGCTGGCGCTGCCGGAGATCCTCTCGCACCTCAAGGCCTCCTATGGCACCGCCTTCCGCGCCCCTTCGCTGTTCGATCTGTTCGGTGCGGACAGCTACGGCTATGTCGGCAACCCCCATCTGCGGCCGGAACGCAGCACCGGCTACGAGCTTGGCTGGTCGATCGACCTGCCCGCCTTCGGGCACAAGGATGCGGCCACGATCGGCGTCACCTACTTCAACAATCGCATTCACGACCTCATCACCACGGTCTATGCGCCTGACTTCTCCTCCGCCACCACGCAGAACATCGCGCGCGCCCGCACCCAGGGTATCGAGACAAGCCTGACCGTGCGCCCGGCGCCCTGGCTCGAAGCCGACCTCTCCTACACTCTGACCGACGCCCGCAATGGCGCGGATAACAGCCGCCTGCTGCGCCGCCCGCACGATCAGGTCAACGCCAACCTGCGCCTCACCCCGCTGCCGGGCCTGGTGATCGCGCCGGAGGTCATCTACACGGGCGCCTTTCAGGACTACCTGGTGGACAATAACGGCTTCTCCACCGGCATCGGCCGAAACAAGGGCGGCACGCTGCTCAATCTCAGCGTCAGTTACGCAATCACCAGGCGGTTCATGCTGTTCGTCGATGCGCGCAACATCGGTGGCTCGCATTACGAGCCGGCGAGCGGCTTCCAGACACCAGGCACCTCCGCACTCGCCGGCATCCGCGCGCATTTCTGAGGAATGATACGACGGGGTGTGATCGGCTCACACCCCGTTGCCGCCCGGCATGAAGGTGCTCCGCCGACCAGGCGGCCTTCCCGCGCCGGCCGTCATCCGCGCCCGATGCCAAGCGGCAACCGATGGTCATCCACGATTGGCGCCGGGCACCCACACCACATCGCCCGCGCCGTTTGCATTGAACCTCCGGCCCAGCACGAATAGATGGTCGGAAAGCCGGTTGAGGTAGCGCACCAGTTCGCCATTCACCGCCTCGACGTGCGACAGCGCCACCACCCGCCGCTCGGCCCGGCGCACCACCGTCCGCGCCACGTGGGCCTGCGCCGCCCCCGCCGAGCCACCCGGCAGAATGAAACTGGTGAGCGGCGGCAGCGACGCATTCATCAGCTCCACCTCCGCCTCCAGCCGCAGCGCGGGCGCCGTATCGAGACGCAGTCGCGCGCCGGCCTCGCCGGGCACGCAGAGATCGGCACCGACGTCAAAGAGATCATTCTGGATACGCCCCAGCATGGCATCGGCCACCGCATCCGCATCGACATGCCGACGCACCATCCCGATCATGGCGTTGGCCTCGTCGACGGTGCCGAACGCCTCGACCCGCAGGGCATCCTTGCCGACGCGCGCCCCATCGCCCAACGAGGTCTCCCCGCCATCGCCGCCCCGCGTCACCACCCGATCGATGCGCACCATCCCACCCTCACTGCAGCACGAAATTGATGTTCAGTTCGAAAACGTCGCCGACAGGCACGCCATCGCGCAAGGCAGGCGTGAAATGCCATTGCGACGCCACCTGGTCGCGCGCCGCCCGGTCGAGCAGCGCATAGCCGGACGATTTCGCCACGTCGACCGCGACGACATTGCCGCCCGCGTCGACATGAATGCGCAACCGCACGCTGCCATGTTCGTTGCGCATCGCCGCGGCCAGCGGATAGGTCGGCGGCAAATTGCCGCGATCACCTTTCGCCGCGCGCAGCTGCCGCGTTGGATCGATCTGATCGCTCGGCCCGCCCAACCCGCCACCGAGCCGCACGGGCGGGCTCGCGTCATGCTTCGGCGGGACGGGTTTGACCGGCTGCGTCGGGGCCGTCGCGGGTCTTGATGGAGCTGGCCGGGCAGGCGGCGGCGGAGGTGGTGGGGGCGACGATGGCGGCAGTGGCAGCGCCGCCGATGCTGGTGCCGCCACCGGCGAAGCCGGTTTGGCCGGTGGTTGCGGTGGAGGGGGAGTCGGACGGGTCGGCGCCGCCGGTCGTGGCGGCACGGGTTTGGGCGCTCCCGTGTTGCCGCTGCCGAGTACCACTTCGATCGAGGCCGGCACATCAGCGGTCGGCGGCGGCGCCGCGCCGAAAGGCCGGCTCAAGGCGATCACCACCGCCACCGCCAGCAAATGCAGCACGACCGCAAAGACGAAGCCCCGCCTCATGCTGAAGGCGGCAGCAGCCGGGGCGAGGCATCCACCCCCCAGGGCAGGCCGAACGCGGCCGCCGCGCGCGCCAAGGCATCCACCGGCGCGGCATCGGCCACCACCTGCCCGCCCTCCAGCACGACCATGCGGTCGGCGTAGCGCAGCGCCAGATCCAACGCGTGCAGCACCACCACCACGACCCGGCGGCGGGCGGCATGCGCCGTCTCGCGCAGCAATGCCATCACGGCATGCGCCGCGGCGGGGTCGAGGTCGGATGTCGGTTCATCGAGAAGGAAAACCTCCGGCTCCGTGGCGAAAACGCGCGCCAGCATCGCCCGGCGCGCCTGACCGCCGGACATGCGATCGACGCGCGCCCCCTGCAACCCGCCCAACCCGCAAAGTTCCAGCGCATGGGCCACCGGCGGTTCCGCGGCATCACCATGGGGAATCCGGCCGAGTGCCGCGACCTCCCAGGCCGTCATGCCCCAATCGCAGCGGGCGCCCTGCGGCAGATAGGCAACGCGCCGCGGATCGGGCGCCCGGGAGCCGGCCAGCAGCCCGGCAAGGCCGCGCAGCAACGTCGATTTCCCCGCGCCGTTCGGCCCGCACAGGGCCACAAGCTGACCCGCATCCGCGCGAAAATCGATGCCCCGCAGCACCACCCGCCCCCCGAGCACGACCTCTCGCGCGGTGAACCCGATCAAGGCGCGACCCGCCGCGCGATGCGCACGAGGAACGGAGCTCCCAGCAGCGCCGTCAGCACGCCCAGCGGCGGCTCCTGTGACAGGCCGAACAGCAGCGGCGCCAGCCGCGCCAGCAGGTCCGCGCCGAGCAGCAGCGCCGCCCCTCCAAGGAGCGCGCCCACCAGCAGCCCACCGGGCCGCTCACCCAGCAGCGGGCGCAGCAAATGCGGCACCACCAGGCCGACAAAGCCGATGCCGCCCGCCACCGCCGCGCCGGCACCGACCGCCAGCGCCACGCCGAGCGCCGCCACCCGCAACGTGCCAGCCACCCGCACGCCAAGGCTTGCCGCCACCTCCTCGCCAAGCGCCAGCCCGTCGAGGCGCGGTCCGAGGCGGAGCAACACCACCCAGCCCACCAGCATGGGCGGCGCCGCCATTGCCACATGCAGCAGGCTGCGATCGGCCAGCCCCCCCATCAGCCACACCGTGATCTCGGCCAGGGCAAACGGATTGGGCGCAAGGGTGAGCGCCAGCGCCAGCAGGGCCGCCGCCAAGGCCGAGAGCGCCACGCCGGCGAGGATCAATGCCGGACCCGACATCGCCCGGCCGGCAAACGCGAGCAGAAACAGGCAGCCGAGCCCGGCTCCTGCCAGGCCCGCCAGGGGCAGAGCCGGCGCAAACGCCGCCGCAAGACCCCAATAGAACGCCAGAACCGCGCCCAGCGCCGCGCAGCCGCTCACACCCAGCAACCCGGGATCGGCAAGCGGATTGCGCAGCGCGCCCTGCAACACCGCACCGGACAGCCCCAAACCGCCACCGACCAACAGCGCGAGCAGCGCCCGCGGCAGACGCAGTTCGGTGAGGATCGGTAGCGACGGCACACCGAATCCGGCCGGCCCCACCAGCAGCGACAAGACGAACAGCACGCTCACCGATCCGGCCAACGCCCAGCTCGCCCGGTATCTCATCGCGCAAGCATCGCCACCGCGGCCGCACTCCACGGCCCGGCGCAGGCCAGCAGGGCCGGCGGCAGCGCCCGGCGCGGGATTGCGGCCAGGATCGGATGAGTCAGCATGTCCGTGGCCAGGGATGGAAAGCCCGGCGCGTCGGCCACCACCAATAATTGCGGACGGGCCGCCAGAATTGCCTCCAGCCCCAACCGCCCACCCCGTCCGATATCGTCGAGCCCGGCCGCTCGCAGAACCGAATCCTCCAAGGTTCCGGGTCCCGCCGCATAGCCGCGCGGCGCCAATGCCAGGGCGCGCAGCTTGCGGCCCGTGCGAACTCCAGATAGGTCCTGATCCATTGCGGCGATGAGCGACTCGCCGCGCGCCGGCACACCAAGCAGCGCCGCAAGTCGGCGCGTCTCTTTGCGGATAGCGGCAAAGTCCTGCGCCAGCGCGATGCGTTCGATGCGCACCCCCAAACCCTCCAGCACGGCGACCGTCGTCTGAGCGCCATAGGGTGCGGCAAGCACGAGGGATGGATGCAGGTTCATCACCGCCTCGCCATCGGCACGCACCCAGGGCAGATGCCGCGCCTGCGCCGCCACCACCGACAGTGACGGGTCCCGCGCCAACGGACTGAGGGCGGCAATCCGCTCAGGTGCCAGCAATACGAGATAGTCGTCGGTGCACAGGTTCATCGAAACCACATCGCCGGCACGGGCAGCCAGCGGTGCCAGCAACATCAACAGCAGAAGGGGAAGCCCCCTCACAGCACGATGACGCCGTGATGCTTCGCCTTGGCATCGGGTTCGACATGGATGGTGATCATCAGCCCTTCCATCTCCGCCTTCAGCGCGGCCTCGATGCGGTCGCAGATGGCATGCGCGTCGGAGACGCTCATCGTGCCCGGCACCACGAGATGAAATTCTAGGAATGTCAGCCGTCCCGCATGGCGCATGCGCAGATCATGCGCCTCGATCGCCCCCTCGGCATGCTGGCCGACCAGCAGGCGGATGCGCTCGACGATCGTCGCCGCCGGTGCGGCATCCATCAGCCCGCCCACCGACTCGCCGATCACCTGGCCACCCGAGACCAGGATATACACCGCCGTCGCCGCAGCCAGCAGCGGATCCAGCCATTGCTGACCGGTCGCCACCGCCAGCCCGAGCCCAATCACCACACCGAGCGACGTCACCACATCGGCCATCAAATGCTGACCATCGGCGAGCAACGCCGGCGAGCGCAGCGCGCGGCCTTGCCGGCGCAGCACCGTCGACCAGCCCAGATTGCACAACGTGGCCAGCGTATTGAGCGCCAATCCCGGAAGCGGCGCAGTAATCGGCACCGGTTCGCGGAACACCGCCCACGCATGCTGGAGGATGACGATTGCGGCGACGACAATCAGCACGCCCTCGATGACGGCGGCGAAGAACTCCGCCTTGTCGTGGCCGTAAGGATGATTGGCATCGGCCGGCCGCGCGGCAAAGCGCAGGGCAGCCAGCGCCACCAGCGACGCCGCGACATTGACCACCGTCTCCGCCGCGTCCGAGAACAGCGCGGCACTTCCGGTGAGCAGCCACGCCGCCAGCTTGAGCGCCAGAACCACCAGCCCGATGCCAATGGTCCCCAGCGCGATGCGCTCGGCGCGCCCCATCCGCCTCATGGCTCGGCCTCAGGCGCAATGAAGACGCGCTTGCGGGCGTAGGAGAGCCACACGACATGGTGGGCGAGGTAGTCCGAGCCGACGATCATGTCGATGCCCGGATCGGGCTGGTCGCCGATCAGCATCATTGGATTGGCATAGGTCTCCCCACCCAGCGAAATGCTCTGGAAACGATGGGCATAGGCGACCGGCGCCTGCGGTCCGGTACCCATCAGCTTCGTGCGGGGATCGCGCGCCAGCATCGCCGGCGTCACGCCGGCCCGCGCCGCCGCCGCGCGTGAGACGAGGGTGATGGCCGCCCCGGTGTCGAGCAGCGCATGCATGGTCTGGCCATTCAGCACGACCGGGATGATGAAGCGCTTGCGCACCGAGCTGGCCGCATCGACCACCGCGTAAGGTTCCCGCCATGCCGGCACCGCCACGCTCGGGCAGAGCCGCCCGGCGTAGAAGGTCACCCGGCCATGGCCGAGATCCAGTTCGACCTCGAAGACCGAAATCACGGTCATGCCGAAAAGCCCGTCCACCAGGCCGGAGGCCGCGATGGCCGACCCGGCGCTGGGGAGCACGCTCACCTCGTGGTCAGGAATCGCCAGCCCGCCGATGCGAAAATCACGCAGCTCCCCGGCCATCACCGTCGAGCCGCCGCCGATGCCGCGATTGGCGACCACGACATGCGGATCGAGCCGCAGCCCCAGGCGCTGCACCGCCGCCTCGGTCAGCACCACACTCTCCGCACCGGTGTCGAGCACGAGATGCACCGTCTTGCCCTTGATGGTGCCCTCCACGATCGGCACGCCGGCCTGCATGCGCACCGCCAACACAGCGCGCGGCCGCACCCCACAGGTGGCGTAGTCGAACCCGTCGGACGGGGCGGCGCAGGCGGCAAGGCCCAGCAGCAGGGGCAGCAACCGCAGGAGAGGAAAGAATCGCATCCCCGAACCTAGAGCGATATCGGCTCGAATGGAATCACGGCGCGATTCCATGCCGATGAAATTGCTCGCAAAACAGGAGCGGCAGGGGGCGTGGCCGTGGCGGGCGCCCGCGGGCCTGCGGTGGCGCGTTCACCGGCCGCCGCACGCTTGACCCCGGCGGTTGACGGCGCGGCGGCGGAATGTCTCTCTGCGCCACCGAATGACAGAGGGCATACCGCCATGACCGACCATCCCGCCAAGCCCGTGCTGCTGACCGGCGCCTCGGGCAATCTCGGCCGCTACCTCGCGCGCAGCCTGGCCGCCAGGGGCTGGACGTTGCGCCTGACCGACATCGCCGCCTTCCCCGACCCCTTGCCGCCGGGCGCCACCTTCACCCGCGCCGACCTCAATGACGGCGTGACCATCCTGCGCCTCGCCGAGGGCTGCGGCATGATCCTGCATTTTGGCGGCGTCTCCACCGAACACCCGTTCGAGGAGGTGCTCGGCCCCAATCTGCGTGGCCTCTACCACATTTACGAGGCCGCCCGCCGCGAGGGCGCGCGCGTGCTGTTCGCCTCGTCAAACCACAGCATCGGCTTCCATGAGCGCGCCACACCACTTGATGACGACTGCCAGTTCATGCCGGACGGCTTCTACGGCCTGTCCAAGGCCTATGGCGAGCTGATGGGCCGGCTCTACTGGTTCAAGCACGGCGTCGAGAACGTCAACGTCCGCATCGGCTCGTGCTTCCCAGACGTCGCCAACGCCCGCATGCTGTCCACCTGGCTCTCCTACGAGGATCTCGCCCGGCTATGCGCCCGCGCAACCCTGGCCGAAAACACCGGGCATTGCGTGATCTGGGGCGCATCGAACAACAGTCGTACCTATTGGCGCCATGATGCGCGCGAGGCGCTGGGCTGGCTGCCGCAGGACTCGGCCGATCCCTTCGCGGCCCAGATGCAGGGCAAAGTCAGCAACAACCCGATCGAGGAGCGTTACCAGGGCGGCGGCTATCCGGCCATGGACTACACCCGCGCCGCCCCCCCGTCGGCGCCGCTGTTCAAGAAGCCGCTCTGAAGCCCGGGCTGGCCGCGGCGGTGCCGGCTTACCGGCAGCACCGCGGCCAGCGAAAGGCACGACCCATATCGGCGCCATCATCCGCAAGGGACCAGATCGATGCTGAGACTGGCGTTGTTCTTCTTCATCGTATCGCTCATCGCAGGCCTGTTCGGCTTCACCGGCATCGCCGCGGCGACGGCGGGCATCGCCCGCATCCTGTTCTTTATCGTCCTGCTGGCCTTCCTCGTCTTCCTCTTGCTGGGCCTGCTGGCAGGCGGCAGCCTCCTGTAGCTCGGCCACCGGCACAAGGCAGCCGAGCGGCTGGTGCATGGTGATTGCAGGGTGACGTTAAGATAACGCTGCTTATTATCTGGCGCGTGACCAACGGCATCGACCTGCTCTTTCTCCTGCATGAAACCGCCCACCAGCTTCGGCTGGATGCGGACCGGCGGGCGGCTGCCCACGGCATGACGCGCGCCCAATGGATCATCCTCCTCCGCCTCGAGCGCCAGCCCGGCCTGTCGCAGAAGGAGCTCGCCGAAATCCTGGAGGTCGAGCCGATCACCGTCGCCCGGCTGATCGACCGGCTGGAGGAGCGCGGCATGGTCGAGCGGCGCGACGACCCGGCGGACCGGCGGATCTGGCGCCTTCATTTGCGTGCGGCCGCCGCCCCGGTTCTGGCCGCGCTGCATGCCGAGCGCGCCGACATGCTGAGCATCGTCGCCACCGGCATGGATCCGACCATGATCGCCGCCCTCAAGGACGGCCTGCAACGCATGAAAACCAACCTCGCTGCGGGCACACGCAGCCGCATTCTCGAACGGGATCCCGCCTGATGAGTCAGACCGCCACCACTTCAGGCACCATGCCGCGGGCCGCCGTGGCCGAGACGCGGCCGCGCCACCGCGCGCGGCGCCTGCGTCCTATCCTGATGCTCGGCGGCGTTGCCGCGGTCGTCATCGTCTCCGGCGCCTACTGGCTGCAAGGCGGGCGCTACGTCTCGATCGACGACGCCTATGTCCACGCCGCCAAGCTCGCCGTCTCCACCGATGTCTCGGGCATCGTGCAGACCGTCGCGGTCAAGGAGGGCCAGCAGGTTGCCCCTGGCGACGTGTTGTTTCGTCTCGACCCGCACCCGTTCGAAATCGCCCTTGCCGGGGCCCGCGCCAATCTCGCGCAGGTCGCGCTGTCCATGGAAGCGATGAAGGGCGACTACCAGCGCATGCTCACCGACGTCACCGCCCGCCAGGCGCAGATGCAGTCGGACCAGGCGAACTTCGACCGCTTCGCCAATCTGGTGAAATCCGGCGGCGTCACCCGCGCGGAATATGACGATGCCCGGTTCCGCCTCGCGGTGGACCGCGCCGCGATCGAGGGGCTCAAGATGCAGGCGCAGGTTCAACTCGCCCGCCTCGGCGGCAATGCCGAGGTCGATGTCACGAAAACACCGCAGTACCTCCAGGCGCGGTCGCAGGTTGACGAGGCGCAGCGCCAGCTCGACCACACCGTGGTCCGCGCACCTTTCGCCGGCATCGCCACCCAGGTCGAATCGCTCCAGCCGGGGATGTATCTTGGCGCGGCCAGCGCTGCGTTCGGGCTGGTTTCCACCGACAATGTATGGATCGAGGGCAATCCGAAAGAGACGGAGCTGACCTGGGTGAAGCCCGGCAACAAGGTCCAGATCAGCGTGGACACCTACCCGGGGCAAACCTGGCAGGGCCGCGTCCAGTCCATCGCCCCGGCCAGCGGCGCGGAATTCTCGGTGCTGCCGCCGCAGAATGCCTCGGGCAACTGGGTCAAGGTGGTCCAGCGCATTCCGCTGCGCGTGCAGATCGACCGCAAGGCCGGGCAGCCGGAATTACGGGCCGGCATGAGTGTGGTGATCGACATCGACACCGGCCACACCCGCCACCTGTCCGATCTGCTGCCGTAGCAGCCTATTCGGCGGCCTGCTGCGCGGGGCTCCGACGCACCCGCAGCCGTCGAATGCGGCGGGCATCGGCATCGAGCACCCGAAACTCCACCCCGGACGGGTGGCCGAGCACCTCCCCGCGGGCCGGCACCCGCCCGGCGAGGGTGAACACCAGCCCGCCGATGGTGTCGATGTCGGCCTCGCGCTCATCCTCGGTCAGGACCGGCCCCATGCGCGCCTCGAAATCCTCGATCGGCAGGCGCGCATCCATGTCGAGCGCGCCGTCGCCGCGCTCGATCACCATCGGCCCGGCCACCTCGTCATGCTCGTCGGCAATGTCACCGGTAATGGTCTCAACCAGATCCTCGATGGTCACCAACCCATCGATGCCGCCATACTCGTCGACCACCAGCGCAAGATGCATCCGCGCCTGGCGCATCTGCAGCAGCAGATCGAGCACGGGCACCTGCGGCGCCACCATCAGCGGCCGGCGCAGCAGCGCCTCCAGCTTGAACGCCTCCGGCCGCCCGACATAGGAGAACACGTCCTTCAGGTGGACCATGCCGACGATCTCGTCGAGCTGTTCGCGGTAGATCGGCAGGCGCGAATGCCCCTCCGCGCGAAACTGCGCCACCGCCTCCTCGAAGGTGCAATCCAGCCGCATGGCGACGATGTCGGCGCGCGGCACCATCACGTCATCGGCCGTGGTGCCGCGCAGGCGCAGCACATTGGCGATCAGCACCCGCTCCTGGCGATCGAGCTCCGGCGCGTGGCCGGGCACCGGCGCCGCGTCCTCGGCCTCCTGCACCAGTTCGGCAATCGACTCGCGCAGACCCGGCTCCGCGACACGACGGGACAGCCGCCCGCGCAGGCGGCCCAGCAAGCCGGCACGCGACACCCCGCTCATGCCCGGCGCCACGGATTGGGCAGGCGGAGCCGCGCCAACGCCCGCGTCTCCGCCATCTCCATGCGCCGCGCGGCTCCGGCCTCCACATGGTCGAATCCCTGCAAATGCAGTACGCCATGCACCACCAGATGCGCCAGATGATGTGCCGGCCGCCGGTCCGCCGCCCGTGCCTCGCGCCGCACCGTGCCGAGCGCCAGGATGATCTCGCCCGCCAGGCCCGGCCCGGCGGGCTCGAAGGTCAGGACATTAGTCGGCTTGTTGCGGCCCCGATGGCGCGCGTTCAGTTGCTTGACCATGGAATCCGAGGCCAGCACCACGCTGCCCACCCCGCCGGCCATCTCGGCCGCCCGGCGCGCCAGGCGCTCCACGTGCGGTACCAGCCGGTGCCAGCCTGCCTCGGCGATGATGACCTGGACCCCCGCTCGCGCGGGGCCCCTACTCGTTCCCGGTTCCATCGCTAGCGGCCAGCCGCATCGGGAGCCCGCCCGCGTCGCGCGCTGGTGTCCTGCTCGGCCGAGGCACGCTGGTCGTAGGCATCGACGATGCGGGCGACCAGCGGATGGCGCACGACGTCGCGCTTGTCGAAACGGCAGACACCGATGCCCGCCACGCCCTCGAGCGTCTCGAGCGCATCGCGCAGGCCGGAACGTGTGCCGGCCGGCAGGTCAACCTGGCTGAGATCACCCGCGATCACCATCCGCGTGCCCTCGCCCATGCGGGTCAGAAACATCTTCATCTGCACGGACGTTGTGTTCTGCGCCTCGTCGAGAATGACGAAGGAATGCGCCAGGGTTCGCCCGCGCATGAAGGCAAGCGGCGCCACCTCGATCTCGCCGGTGCCCATGCGCCGGATCACCTGCTCGCCCGGCATCATGTCGTGCAGCGCATCGTAAAGCGGCCGCAGATAGGGATCGACCTTCTCCTTGAGGTCCCCGGGAAGAAAGCCAAGCCGCTCGCCCGCCTCGACCGCGGGGCGCGACAGCACGATGCGATCGACCCGCCCGGCCAGCAGCATGGCCACCGCCTGCGCCACCGCCAGATAGGTCTTGCCGGTGCCGGCCGGCCCGATGCCGAAAACCATCTCCTGCCGGCCGAGCATCTCCATGTAGGTCGCCTGGCCGGGGCTGCGCGGGCCGACCGCGCCGCGCTTGGTCTGGATCGCCGGCAGGTCGGCCAGGGCGAGCTTGCCCTGCGGCAGCCGCGGATCGTCAATCTCGCTCATCCTGATGGCCGCATCGACATCGCTGGCGCTCACCGCCCTGCCCTGCTCGAGCCGCCGATAGAGCCCTTCCAGCGCCTGCTGAGCCGCCTCCACCCGCGCCGCGTCGCCGGCAATCGCCACCCGGTTGCCACGACACGACAATCGCACCCCCAGCCCCTGCTCCACCCGCACCATGTGCCGGTCATGATCGCCGAGCAGCAGCGCGAGCAGCGCATTGTCGGCGAAATTGAGCGTGACGGTCCGCCCGGAGGCGAGGCCAGCGGGGATCGCGGAAGCAGTGGGGGAGCGGTCAGCCGGGGCGATCTGGGTCAAGCGCAGACTCTCTCCTGTTCGAGGGTTCCACTCAATGAATTGGTGTGGGCTGCGGCAATCTTCACCGGCATTTCGCGGCCGATCAGCGATTCAGGTCCGATGACATGGACCGGCTGCAACCAGGGCGACCGGCCAGCGATCTGGCCGGCATGCCGCCCCTTGCCGGTGAACAGCACCGGCACCGAAAGCCCGACGCAGCCAGCATTGAAGGCCGCCTGCTGGTCGCGCAACAGCGTCTGCAATTCCTGCAGCCGCCGGTCCTTCTGGGCCTCAGGCACCTGCCCGGCCGCGCCCGCCGCCGGCGTGCCCGGGCGGGCCGAGTATTTGAAGCTGAAGGCGCCGGCAAAACCGATCTCGCGCACCAGATCGAGCGTCGCGACAAAATCCTGCTCGGTCTCTCCTGGGTGGCCGACGATGAAATCCGATGACAGCGCGATGTCCGGCCGCGCCGCGCGCAGCCGCGCGATGATGCGGCGGAACGCGGCCACGTCATGCCCGCGATTCATCGCCGCCAGCACCCGGTTCGAGCCCGATTGCACCGGCAGATGCAGGAATGGCATCAGCTGCGCCACCTCGCCATGCGCCGTGATCAGATCCTCGTCCATGTCCCGTGGATGAGATGTGGTGTAGCGGATCCGAGCGAGATCAGGGATCTCCGCCAGCCAGCGCACAAGCCGCGCAAGACTTGCCGGCTGGCCGTCCGGGCCCTCGCCATGCCAGGCATTGACGTTCTGGCCGAGCAGGGTGATCTCCCGCGCGCCCTGCGCCACCAGCCGGCGCGCCTCGGCCAGCACGGCCGCCGCCGGACGGCTGGCCTCGGCGCCGCGGGTATAGGGCACGACGCAGAAGCTGCAGAACTTGTCGCACCCCTCCTGGATGGTCAGAAAGGCGGTAAGCCCTTGCGGTGCCGCGGCCTCCGGCAGGTGGTCGAACTTGCTCTCGGCAGGAAAGTCGGTGTCGATCACCGCGCCCCCGGCACGGGCGGCACGGGCCACCATCTCGGGCAGGCGATGATAGCTCTGCGGCCCCAGAACAACGTCCACATAGGGCGCGCGGGTAAGGATGTCCGCCCCCTCGGCCTGGGCCACGCAGCCGGCGACGGCCAGGATCATCCGCTCTCCCGCAGCCGCCCGCGCCTCTTTCAGGACCCGCAGCCGTCCGAGTTCGGAGAACAGTTTTTCCGATGCGCGCTCGCGGATGTGACAGGTATTGAGCAGCACCATGTCCGCCCCCTCGAGGGAGCCGGCCGGGCCATAGCCGAGCGGCGCCAGCACGTCGGCCATCCGCCCGCTGTCATACACATTCATCTGGCAGCCCCAGGTGATGACGTGCAGGCCCTTTTTGGCCGGCTCGCCCCTCGTCACCGGGTCCGCCGCCGCCCCGCCGCTCCCAAATCCGCCACTCATCCGCACAACATCCCTGCTCCCCGGCGGACCAGCCCGGCCGGAAAGAGCGGAGACATCGTGGACCGCTTGCACGCGGTCAAGTCCGGGGCGTTCCTGTCGGGTCGCGCGCGTCACCCTCCCTCGGCACAGCCGCTCTCCCGCGGCGGCATCAGTGTCGCAGCAGCGCAGGTGGGCATGTCAAGCGATTCGGCGGCGGGACAAAGCCCCGCGTCACGCAACGGCCGGCCTCACACAAAGACCGGCTCGGTCGTCGGCCGGCTCTCGCCGGCAACCGTGATCGGCGCCGCCGGCCGGTTCTGGCGCAGGGTCGCGGCACCGTCCGCCACCGCCTGCCAAGTCGCCCGCGCCAGCGCCTTGCGGTCGGCGAAACTGGCCGGGTCCAGTGGGGTGTGCAGCAGCACCGTCACGCGCAGGCCGCGATGCT
>JAGXAV010000317.1 GCA_018971455.1 Rhodospirillales bacterium | reverse complement strand
CCCGCTGCCGAAGGCGCCGGCGCTGAACGCATCCGCTGCCGGCGGCGGGGGAGGCGGGGCGAATGGGTCGGCGCCGACCGGGTCGGCGCGGAACGGCGCCGCGGCGGGCGGATTGGGCGCCGGCGCGAAGCCGCCGCCGAAGCCGCCGAAGGCGCTCGGCTGGGCGGTCTCCTCGGTGATGCGGATCTCGATCTCGTAGGCACCCAGGCGCAGCCGGTCCCCGTCGCGCAGGTCGCGCACGCTGCCCGGCCCGACCGGATCGGCATCGCGATTGAGGAACGTGCCGTTGGTGCTGGTGTCGGCGAGCTGCCAGCCGCCGGCGCGGAACACCAGCACGCAGTGACGCTTGGACAGATGCCGGTCCGGGTCGGGCAGCATCCAGTTATTGTCCGGCCCGCGCCCGATGCTGAACTCGCCGCCGCCGACCTGGCGCGTCTCGGGCACCACGGCATCGGGGCAGCGCAGAACGGTGAGGGTGAGGGTCATCGCCCTAGCCTACCAGAACCGTCGGCGCGCCGAGCACGATGGTACCGCCATGCGTGCAGCTGTCGCCCATGCGCGCCAGCGGCATGCCGCCGGCCAGCACGGTGGGCGAGCCCATGGCGATCGTATCGGGCGGGCCGACGCAGACGCACATGCTGGTCGCCGTCGCGGCCGGCAGGCTGCAGACCAGCACGGTCGGCGCGCCCGGTCCGGTGATCGGGCCGCCGACATGCGGAATCGGCGGCAGGCCCGGGGTGACCATCGGGCAGACATGCATGTCGGTCAGGCGGGCGGCGGGTTGGCCCATTTGCTATCCCATCGCGCAGGGGCGCGCGGGAGCGCTGGTCCCGCTTCGCCCGGCGCATCCGATACTCCAGGAGCGGGCGGCCTGTCGATGTCCGAACCGCACCGCCATCAGCCTGCCTCCGGACCGATCTGCCCGGCCGCACCCTGCGCGATCTCGCGCGCGCTCTGCAGGAAGCGGGCGAGGCGCGCGGCGTAACGCTCCGGGTGCAGCCGCACCGAGGCCAGGGTGACGGCGCCGGCGACCGCGCGGCCGACGGCGTCCGCCGGCGGCGGCACGGGCGGCTGCCCCGGCGGCGACATCGACTCACCGCTCCAGAATGCCGCCACCGCGGCCCAGGCCTCGGGGCTGGTGAAGCCGGCCTCCTGGGCGAGCGCGAAGGCCGCGCGGCGCTGCTCGTCGGTCGGCTTGCGCACCCATTGCTCGGCTGCCTCGACCAGCGCGCGCTCGGCCTCGGGCTGGTTGGCCGCGGCGGTGTGGCGCGCGCACATGCAGGCCCACCAGACCGCCTCGCGCTTGGGCAGCGCGTGCGCCGCCCATTTCGCGGCATCGACCAGCAGGCCCTTTTCCTCCAGGGCCAGGAAGGCGGCGCCCGAATCCGGGCAGCCGGCCACCAGGCCGGCCGTGGCCACCGGCAGATCGAGCCGGGCCAGCACGTCCTGCACCCTGGCGGACTGCATTTTCATCGGCGGCGCCTGTGCCATCTGCTCGTTCAGTTCAGCATCACGATGGCGCCCTTGAGCGTCAACATCGCGCCGCCCTTGACCGAGGCGTTCAGCCCGCCTTCGACGCTCGCGGCCAGGTCTGCCTTGATGGTCATGGTCATGCCCTTCAAGGTGATTCCCGACGGGTCGATGGTCAAGGTCGAGGGACCGCATTTGAGGGTGATCGACTGCATCGCCTCGATGGTGATGGCCCCGGCTGCGGCTTTCACGGCGATGTTGCCGGCAGTCGCCTTGGTGGTGATGTCGCCCAGATCGGCCGTGGTCGAGATGGCGCCCTTGTTCACCGCGACGGTCAGCGCGCCGTCGGTCACCGTCAGCGTGTCATCCTTGGCCTTCACCGTCACCGCCCGGCCATTGCCGACCGTGATGGTCTGCGCCTTGCCGATATCCACCGTCTCGTCCTTGGTGACGTTGACGATACGGCAGTTGAGCACCTTCAGTGTCTGGTTGTTCTCGATCTCGGTGAGCATGTCCTTCTCGGCGTGGAGAAAAACCAGCTCCGAGCCGTTCTTGTCGTCGAAGGAGAACTCCGAGAAATTGCCGCCGCCGCCGCGGGCCACGGAGGTTGCCGAGCGAGAGCGAAACCCGCTCTTGGTCCAGTTGTCGGTGTTCGAAAGATCGAACACCGGCATCGCCACGCCGTTGTAGAAGCAGCCGACCACCACCGGGCGGTCCGGGTCGCCGTCCATGAACGACACCGCCACCTCGGTGCCGACGCGGGGCATGTGGTTCCACCCCCAGTTCGAGCCACCCTCGGTGCCGGTCCAGGGCTGGATCACGCGCACCCAGCAGATATTCTGCTGCGGCATCGCATCATTGCGGTAGTCCCAGGGGAACTGCACCTGCACGCGGCCATATTTGTCGGTGTAGATCTCGTTGCCGGCCGGCCCGATGATGATCGCGGTGTGGATGCCGATCATGCGCGGCTTGGCCACCGTCGGCGGCTGGCGCCAGGTGGTCGTGGCGGGAAAGGCGGTGAAGCGGTTGGCGTAGACCGGTGCCGCGCCGCCGGTGCGCCAGAACGTCTCGTCGATCGCGCTGTGATGCACGCTGCGCACGGCGTAGGTGCCGGCATCCTCGCCCTTGCGGGTGAACTTGCCGCCCGGCACCAGCAGCGGATGGGCGGCCTGGCCCTCGAACATGACAGCGAAGGCTTCCGCCGCCTCGATGCGCAGCTTGGCCCGCGCCTTGGCGCTGCTCGAGGTCAGCGTTCGCGCGGGCCAGCTGAACACGTCCCGCCGGGCCACGCCGTCGGCCTTCAACAGGGTGCTGACATCGCCGCTCACCGGCGTGGTCGGCTTCCCGGGGTCGAAGTCGCGCAGGGTCATCTTGCCCATGGCGGTCTGGTCGAGCCGGTTCCAGCCCTCGATGAAGCGCGAGTGAACCTTCTCGCTGCCGCTCATCTCGTCGGCGTGCGGGATATCCTGGAAGCTGGTCTTGGCGTCCGCCACCACCAGCGTGTGGCCGCCCGAGCTGTGCTTGAAGAAGTAGAAGCAGCCTTCCTCGTCCAGCAGCCGCATGATGAAGTCGAAATCGCTCTCGTTGAACTGGGTGATCGTCTCGCGCGTCGCCGGCGTTCCGGTGACGCTCCATTCGATGTCGCTGATGCCGTTATCGTCGAACACGGCGCGGACAACGTCGATTGCCGATTTGTTCTGCCAGATGCGGCAATCCTCGGTCTGCTTGAGGAACCACAGGCTCGGCACGATCTCCGCCGTGTAGCCCCATCGGTCGAGCCCGGCGCCGCCGGTGGCCCAGAAGGCGCGGACCAGCCCGTGCAGGTAGCGCGTCTGCACGCTGCTCTCGGTGTCGAAGGCGATGGCCACACAGACCGGCTTGGCCAGCAGCTCATTGCCGGCGATGGCCTTTCTGTCCGACACCATGTCCACGGTCACGCTGAACGGCTCGTTGATCGCCTCCGTCGCCTGCAGCCGAACCGGCAGCAGAACGTCGGGGCCGAGCGGCGTCGTCATGCTCAGCAAGCGTTTCGAGGACTCGCCCATTGGCTCCTATTCCCCGCCCTGACGCGTGCCGCGCGGGGCGCGCCACCCGGGCGGGCGGTTCGATGGTG
>JAGXAV010000316.1 GCA_018971455.1 Rhodospirillales bacterium | reverse complement strand
CGGCCGCTCTCGACATGGGCGATCGCCGCCATCAGCTGCGGCGGAATGCCGGACCCGCGCTCCACGGTGGCGATCGCCGCGCGGCACAGCCCGCTCGGGTCGCCGAAGCCGGGGCCGGCGGCCAGTCCGGGGATCAGCAGCCGCGGCGCCGGCGGCAGGTGCGGCTGGCGCATCGGCTCGGCGCGGGCCGCCCGGCCGGCCGGCCCGAACGCCGCGAGGCCGAGGCCGAGCAGCAGCAGGCACAGGCGAAGGGCGGGGCGGCGGCGCATGGCGCGATCTATAGGCGAAAACGTTAATAGCACGTGAGTCCCGATGCTGAGATCGATCGAGACAACCCCGTCGCGCCGCAGGGTTTTTTGTTGCGGCACGGTATAGCCTTTGGATTAAAACGGAAAAATTATGGTGCGACGCAAAAAATCGCTTGCACTCAAACGATCGGGCGCCTAGATTGTGCTTCGCAGCAAGGCAGTCCGCTGTCTTCTGCTTTCTTGGACGTTTCCTCCCTAAACTTGGCGGTGCCGCAAGGCACCGCCATTTTTTTCGCGCCAGTCCCGCGCCCGGCGCAGGGCCCGCCTTGCCGCCGCCCGCGGCACCGCCCGGGCCTCCATGGTGTCTAGGTCCTGCGGACTCTTTGGGTTCCGGCGCGGTGTGAAGATGTAATTCAAGGCTGTCTCTTGGTGGGGAGACGGACCACCGACAGAAGAGGTGCGTCCTGATGTCGACCGGAAGGGCGCCACCGATGCCGCAACAGGCGGCCCTTCGCGGGGCAGAGGATTTCGGATCGGTGGAGATGCTGTCGATCTTGCCGGGCATGGTCAACGATGGTTATCGTTTAACCAATCTGGCCGGATGGGCCGGGCATATGGGAAATGTCGGATGAAACGACTTGCCGGCTGGGCGAATGCACACCTGGCGCATCGGTTGCTTCGCATCGTGCTTGCTCTAATCGGGCTGACGCTGACGGCGACAGCGGGGCAGGCGCAAATCCGGATCGTCGCAGTTGGCGACAGCAGCTTCAAGGGCGGTCCTTCGATGCGGGATTTGAACGACACCTATCCAGCGCGGCTCGAGGTTGCGTTGCGGGCCAAGGGCTACAACGTCACGGTCGCCAATCAGGGCATCAATGGCGAGCGGGCCTGGCAGACGGTCGAACGCCTGAATGTTGCGGTACCGAACGGCACGCGGATCGCCCTCGTCGCGGTGGGTATCAATGATATGGTCTATGAGCATGCGAATCGGGCCATGGCATTCGCGCGCTTGAAGGACATCGTCGCCAGGCTGCGCACGCGCGGGATCGAGGTGATGGTTTTCAATCTGGGCGCTGCCGGCGGCGCGGTATCGCGCGAGCAAGTGGCGGCGGAGACCGAGGCACTTCAGGCCCTGGGCGCGATCGCCGTCCCGCCGATGCAGGCGGGCCTGGTCAACAGGAAGGAACTGCATGTCGAGACCGCATGGAAGCCGCACACGACGCAGTGGCATCTGAACCGGGAAGGAAACGATATCGTGGTTCAGCGTACTCTGCCGGTGATTGAGAAATTGATCGCGCGCGTCCAATAGCCGCTAGAGCCGCGCCAGCTCCAGCGCCGGCAGGGCCGCGGCGATGCCGCCGAGCAGCGCCGACAGCCGCGCCCGCACGGCGGCAAACCCGGGCAGCTTCTCGATGCGCGCCTCGTCCATGTAGAGGCCACGATTGATCTCGACCTGCAGCACATGCACCCCCTCGCGCGGGCGGCCGGAATGGCGCGTGATGTAGCCGCCCGCGTAGGGGTCGTTGCGGCGCACCGAAAATCCCTCGCCGGCCAGCAGCTGCTCGACGAGGCGCACCACGCGCGGGGCGCAGGCGGTGCCGTGGGCGTCGCCCAGCACGATGTCGGCGCTGGCGCGCGGCGCCATGCTGCCGCCCGGCATGGAGTGGCAATCCACCAGCAGGCAGGCGCCGAATTGCCGCCGCGTCTCCTCGATCTGCCCGCGCAGGGCGTCGTGGAAGGGCTGCCACAGCGTGGCGATGCGCGTCTCGGCCTCGGCGAAGCGCAGCTTGTCGCGGTAGATCGTCTCGCCCGAGGCGACGACGCGCGCGATGGTGCCAAGCCCGGCGCCGACCCTGGCGGAGCCGGTGTTCACCCAGGTCGGCAGCGCCTCCTCGAACATCGCCGGATCGAGTTCCCAGGGCTCGCGGTTGGCGTCGCAATAGGCGCGCGGGAAGGTTGCCGCCAGGAGCGGCGCGCCGACCGACGGGGCGGCGGCGAACAGCTCATCGACGAAGCTGTCCTCGCTGCGCCGCAGTGCCAGCCGGTCCAGCCGCGCGGCGGCGACGAAGGCGGGCGGGTAGAGCCGGCCGGAATGGGCGGAGGCCACCACCATGGCGACCCGCGCGCCGGGCGGCGGCGTCAGCAGCACCGGCGGCGGGGCCTCGGCGGCGGGCTGGAGCGCGGTGGCGGGCAGCGGCAGGTCCATCGCCCCATTCAACAAGCTGGGCGGCGTCGCGGCAACGAGAGTTTCGCCCCTTGCAGGGCGGCGGCGCGGCACGTAGAACGGCGCCCGGACGTCGGATGGGCGCGTAGCTCAGCGGTAGAGCATCGCCTTGACATGGCGGGGGTCACAGGTTCAATCCCTGTCGCGCCCACCATCCGGCCTCCTCAGGGGCAGGCCAGCGGCAGCAGATGGCCGTCCGGCCACGCCCGGTTCAGCTCGAACCGATAGGCCCGCGCCCCCGGCAGCATCCGGCATCCCCGCGCCAGCGCGTCCGGCACATCCGCGTGCATGTAGATAACCCGCCCGGCCAGGTCGGGGTCGTTGTGCATCATGTCGAAGGACGGGTTGGTGCTGGCGAGCCTGTAGCGCGGGTTGAAGACGCTCGCGTAGTCGCCGATCAGCACGAAGGCGCGCTGCCCGTCGGCCGGCAGCGCGGCGGCGGCGCGGAAGGCGGCCGAGCGTTCGACATAGACCCTGGCGAAGAACTGCGCCTGCCAGGGCAGCATGGCCAGATGCGCCGGCACCAGCAGCGCCAGCGCCGCCGCGGCCCAGTTGCGCGGGCGCGGCCGCAGGGTGGCCAGTTCGGCGGCGACGGTCAGGTGCATCACCACGAAGCCGTCGAACCAGTAGCGCGGGCCGAGCTGCCAGCCGCCGGAATCGGTGAACACGGTGAACAGGGCGATGTTGAGCAGCGGAATCACGTCGTAGCTGCGCAGCCTCCGCCGGCGCAGCCGGCGCACCAGCGCCCAGACATAGAGCCCGGGCACGATCAGCGTCGCCGTATCGGCCAGGTTGGCGAGCCGCTGGAAGGCCAGCTTGCCCGCCTTGCCGAGGAAGTCGTGATCGGCTTCCGCGCCGCCGAAGCCGGCCGCGGTGAGGTGGGTGATCCCGGCCCAGATCGCCGGCGGCACCCCGGCGCTGCCGGTCACGGCGTGATTGTAGAGGCCAAGCGCCAGCAAGGGCGGCGCCACCCCGAGAAAGCCGAACAGCGCCTGTCGCCACCGGCATCCGCCGGCGATCCAGGCGGCGAACAGCGGCAGCCCGGCCACCAGCGCGCTGTCGAGCCGGCACAGCGCCGCGGCGCCGATGCCGGCGCCGACCAGCAGCGCCCAGCGG
>JAGXAV010000315.1 GCA_018971455.1 Rhodospirillales bacterium | reverse complement strand
ACCGTGGAGACCCCACAGCCCGCCCCGCTCGGCGCCGTCGCCGACCCCGTCGGCATCGGCCCCGCCCTTCTTCGGCTCCTCGCCTGCCCCGACCTGTGCTCGCGGCGTTGGGTATGGGACCAGTACGACTCGACCGTGGGCGGCCAGACCGTCAAGCGTCCCGGCGCCGCCGACGCCGCCGTGGTCCGCCTCGACGGCCACGCCCGCGCACTGGCGCTCACCACGGACTGCACGCCACGCTACTGCGCCGCCAACCCCGAGACCGGCGGCGCCCAGGCCGTTGCCGAGGCCTGGCGCAACCTGACGGCCACCGGCGCCCGGCCGCTGGCCATCACCGACAACATGAATTTCGGCAACCCCGAAAAACCCGAGATCATGGGCCAGTTCGCCGCCTGCATCCGCGGCATGGCGGCCGCCTGCACGGCGCTCGACTTCCCGGTCGTCTCCGGCAATGTCAGCCTCTACAACGAGACCGAAGGGCGCGGCATCCTGCCGACGCCGGCCATCGGCGGCCTCGGCGTGCTGGACGACGCGGCTTCCGCCATCGGTCTCGCCCTCGCGCCGGGCCTCGACCTGGTGCTGATCGGGCGCACCGAGGGCTGGCTCGGCCAGTCGATCTGGCTGCGCGAGATCGCCGGCCGCGAGGACGGCCCGCCGCCGCCCGTCGATCTCGCCGGCGAACGCCGCAACGGCGACTTCGTCCGCGCGCAGATCGCCCAGGGCCATGTGCGGGCCTGCCACGACCTCGCCGATGGCGGGCTGCTGGTGGCGCTCACCGAAATGGCGCTGGCCGGCGAATGCGGCCTGCGCCTGCTGCCGGAGCCGGCCGGCCTGCCCCCCCACCAATTCTGGTTCGGCGAGGACCAGGGCCGCTACCTGCTCGCCGTCGCCGATTCGCCCGCCCTGCTCCAGGCCGCCGCCTTTGCCGGCGTGCCCGCCCTGCGCATCGGCCAGGGCGTCGGCGGGCCCGAGGGGGATTTGACACTTCCCGACGGACACACCATCTCGATCTCGACATTGCGGGCCGCGCATGAAAGCTTCTTCCCGGCCTGGATGGGCGAGACCCAGATGCCTTGAACACCCCGAGCCAAGGAACCCGGCATGGCCATGCCCGCCGCTGAGATCGAAGCCCTGATCAAGGCCGCCCTGCCCGACGCCCGCGTGAGCATCGACGATCTGGCCGGGGATGGCGACCACTACGCCGCCAGCGTGGTCAGCGAGGCCTTCCGCGGCAAATCCCGCGTCCAGCAGCACCAGATCGTCTACGCCGCCCTGCGCGGCCGAATGGGCGGCGCCTTGCACGCCCTCGCCCTGCAGACCTCCATCCCCGAATAGGAGCCCCCGATGAGCACCACCGTCGCCGAACGCATCCAGGCCGAGATCACCGAGAACCCGGTGATGCTGTACATGAAGGGAACGGCGATGTTCCCGCAATGCGGCTTCTCCGCCCGCGTGGTGCAGATCCTCACCCACATGGGCGTCCCCTTCAAGACGGCCAACGTCCTGGAAGACCCCGAATTGCGTGACGGCATCAAGCAATTCTCCAACTGGCCGACCATCCCCCAACTCTACGTCAAGGGCGAGTTCGTCGGCGGCTGCGATATCGTCACCGAGATGTTCCAGTCCGGTGAGCTCGCCCCCTTCCTCACCGAAAAGGGCGTGCCGAACGAAGCCGCCGCCTGAGGCACCGCCCAGTCAGTCGGCCAGCCGCTCAGCCGGTCAGCCGCTCAGCCAGCCTGGGCCGGCCGCCCGGCCTCGCGCGCCTGCGCGGGCCCGCTGCGCAGCAACGCGAAGAGCAGGCCCAGCAGCAGTGCGAGCAGGGCGTCGCCGATCTCGGCCGAGCGGCCAGCCTCGAAGCTCTCGGCGAAGCTGGTCGCCAGCAGCATCAGCGCGGTGGCGCCGGCGGCCACCGCCAAGCGCAGCCCGGCGCGATCCAGCAGCCAGATCAGCCCGCCATAGAGCGCCGCCTTCTCGCAGAATGACTGGATATCGACCCCGATCGAGCCGCTCATGAAGCTCAGGAACGGGACCCACCCGAAGCCGTGGGAGATTGCGGCGAACCGGAAGGGCACCAGCCGCAATGTGGCGACCAGCAGGGCGAATGCCGCCGCCAGGACGAGCCGCCGCACCGGCAGCCGCGTTGCCTGCACCGCCAGCGCGATCGCAATCCCCGCCAGATCGGCCGGCTTCAGTGCCCGGCCGATGATCATGATCTGGCCCAGCGTCTCCCCGCCCGCCACCAGCACGAGAAACACCAGCCCGCCCCTCCGCCCGTAGAGCGTCTCGGCGATGGCGCCGACCATCAGCCAGATCAGGGCGAAGCGCACCAGATCGAGCGGATCCATCTGCGGCGCGCGAATCACCGGCCACAGCGCGTGCCAGTATTTGTGCAGGTCGATGAGCGGCACATAGGGGTAGAGCCGATAGGCGAGCCAGGCCGCCAGCACGCACACCGCCGCCGGATCGCGCGCCAGCACCGCCACCGGGTCCCACCGGCGCGCCACCGCCAGCACCATCGCCCCCACCGCCCCCACGGCCGAGCCGATCGCGTTGGCATAGAGATCGCCCAGCGTGCTGACCCGCCCCCGGTCGTGGAACTGGGTCAGTTCCATCGACGCGCTGAGCAGCGTGCCCACCAGCACCGCCAGCAGGACGCGGACCACCATCGGCACGCGCTCCGAGAGGGCGGATGTCGCGAAGAAGCCGAGCGGCATGTAAAGCAGGATGTTGGAGAGCAGGTCGCCGCGCCCATCCCAGTCCCGCCAGGTGGTCAGAAAATGTCCCAGCGGCCCGCCCGGCAGCGCCGGATCATAGTATCGGAACGGATAGAGCGAGCCATAGATGATGAAGACGACCACCAGCGCCAGGATCACCGCATGGCTGCGCCGCACCCGTGATGTCCGCTCCGCATCCATGCCGGCCGCACTCCGTCGTGCCAGTGAGAGCGCGCGTTATCGCCCGCGCGCGTGAGCGAAGGCAATGGCGGCGCCGGCGCGATACCGGTCCTGGCGGATTTCGGGTAAGCATCCATCATGGCCCAGCCCCAGCGCGACCTCACCCGCACCGTGCTTGCCGCCCTGTTCATCGGCGGCATGCTCTTCGCGAGCTTCACCATCCTCAGCCCGTTCCTGCCGGCGGTGGTCTGGGCTGCCACCGTGGTCATCGCCTCCTGGCCGATCATGCTGCACGTCGAAGCGCTGTTCGGCCACCGCCGCCGCCCGGCCGTGGCGGTGATGACGATCGCCCTGGTGGTGGTCTTCGTGGTGCCGTTCTGGTTTGCCATCGGCACCATCGTGAGCCATTCCGGCCAGATCGCCGGCTGGGCCGAGACGATCGCCTCGTTCAAGGTTCCGCTGGCACCCGACTGGCTCGCCCATCTGCCCCTGATCGGCGATCGCGCCGCGCAGACCTGGAACGAGGCCGCCGATAGCGGCCTGCACGACCTTGCGCCGCGCCTGACCCCCTATGCCGGGCGCGTCACCAACTGGTTCGTCGCCGAGGTCGGCAATCTCGGCCTGCTGCTGGTCCAGGTGCTGCTCACCGTCATCATCGCCGGCATCATGTTCCAGAACGGCGAGCGGGCGGCGGGCCT
>JAGXAV010000314.1 GCA_018971455.1 Rhodospirillales bacterium | reverse complement strand
CAGAGTCCTTGCGTTTTTTCCCCGCACGCCGAAGAGCAATATCTCCGTCACGTTCCGGAAATAGAAGCCTACGCCACGCCCATCACTACCCCCGTCCTTCCGAAGTTTGTGCCAGACGATATTGGATTTGTAGTTGAAGCCCCACGCTCTCAAGACATGGAGGCCTTCGGGCAGCAACGCGTTGGGAACCCAGAGATACAGGTGGGCGGTATCCGCACTGACCTGGGCAATGGGCAAAGCGGCAATCGCGGCCAGATCCATCGTTCCGTAACGACTTAGTCGCTTGTGCTCCGGGGCCATCTTCCCCGTGCGGTTTACAAACTGCCAAGGCGGGTCCGCTAAAATGCAGCTGAAGCGTCGCCCCGCAACGGTCGTCAGCAGATCTGCGGCGGGGTCAGAAGCGACATTTTTTGACATCAGCCCCCCCTCACAACGCGATTCGTGAAACTCTGGTGCCTTCATTGCATACGCAAGATACCGAGCCTTGTCACTGGCACTGAGTGCCGTGCCCGATCTGGCAGGCAGGCGGAGGAAAAACCGGCGCCGGCATACGGCGCGGAACGGATGGTCACTCAACCTTCGCAGCCCGCCATGATAAAAACCAGGCGGTTCGGTTATTAAATATAACGCAACCTATCCCCCCAGCACCTCCAGCACCGCCCGCGCCGCCGCCTCCGAGGGCAGCCCCTCCTCCGGCGTCAGCCCCGCCAGGATCTCCGCGAAGGCCGCGCGCTGCGCCTCGGCCGCCTCCTCGTCGCCGATCAGCCGTTCCATCTCCCCGGCCAGCCGCGCCGGCGTGCAGTCTTCCTGCAGCAATTCCGCCACCACCTCCCGCCCGGCCAGCAGGTTCACCATCGCCGCATAGGGCACTCGGATCAGCCGCCGCGCGATCGCCGCGGTCAGCGGATTGACGCGATAGGCCACCGCCATCGGCACCCCGGCCAGCGCCAGCTCCAGCGTCGAGGTGCCGGATTTGGTCAGCGCCGCCGCCGCGGCGGCGAAGGCGTCATGCTTCTCCGCCGTGTCGCTCACCACGATCGGCCGCACCGCCCAGCCGGCGACACCCTGCTGCACGCGGCCCGCCACCGCCGAGGCCACCGGCACCACCGCCACCAGCCCCGGCAGCCGCGCCGCCAGCAGGGCCAGCGCCGCGCCGAACACCGGCAGCAGCCGCCCCACCTCGCTGCGCCGGCTGCCCGGCATCAGCACCACCACCGGCGCCTCCGGCGCGATGCCGTGGCGTGCCCGGAAGCGCGCGCCGCTGCCCTCGTCCGCGCCGGATTCCAGCACCGGATGGCCGACGATCTGCGCCGCCAGCCCGTGGCGCGCGAAGAAGGCCGGCTCGAAGGGCAGCAGGCACAGCAGCCGGTCCCACAGGCCGGGGAAATGGCGCACCCGCCGCTCCCGCCAGGCCCATACCTGCGGCGCCACGTAATGCACCCGCCGGATGCCCAGCGGCGCCACCCGGCGCAGCAGGCGGAGCGTGAAACCGGGGCTGTCGATGGTCACCAGCACGGCCGGCCGGCGCGCCGCGACGTCGGCCACCGTGCCCTCCAGCAGTCGGCGCAGCCGCACGATGCGCGGCAGCACCTCCAGCAGCCCCATGATCGCGAGCTCGTGCAGGGGAAACCGGCTGGCCAGCCCCTGTTGCGCCATAAGCGGCCCGCCGATGCCGGCGAAGCTGATGTCCGGCCGCAGCCGGCGCAGGGCCGCCATCAGCCGCCCGCCCAGCACGTCCCCGCTCTGCTCGCCGGCGACAATATAAATCAGCGTCATGGATGGATCAGGGTCATGGGTAGATCAGAATCATGGCCGCGATCCTACCACGCGGCGGCCGCGCCGGCGCGCCCCGCGCCGCGAACCCGAACCGGGGCCGGCCTATACCCGGGGCCGCGCCGCTTCGCGCACCGCGCGATGTTCGCGCGCCACCACCGCCGCACGCGCCACTTCGAGCACCTCCACCACGTCATCGACGCTGACGCCGTCACTGTCCATCACCATGCGGATCAGCGGGTCGCGCAGCAGGCTCTCGAAGGTCAGCGGGCGCATATCGTCGCGGCACATGGCGGGGTCTCCGTCATTTTCGTCTGCCCCCGGCAAATCCGGCGGCTTCCTGCATCGGGCAGTCCATCGTGTCAGACAGAACTCTAACCCGGAGAAAGGGCGAGAATGGGGCAGATGCGATGACCGGAAGATGACAGTTTGCCCATGCGCGCCAATGCCTTCGCCCCGCTGCCTGCGCCAAGCCCTTAAGTATGGCCGCCATCGCCCGCCTTGCGGGCGCGCCCGCGCGGCCACATCTCTGCCCACCAGAGGCTTGCCGCCGCCCGCCGCCTTCGGCAGGCTCGCCGGCAGCCGCCACGGAGCCCCGTCGATGAGCCCCTTCTCCACCCTCGCGCCTGAGGCCGTAGCACCCGGCGCCCTCGCCACGCCGGCCTTCGCGCCCCGCCCGGCCACCGCGGCGCTGGACGTGCCGGACCGGCTGCGCCGCCGCAGCCTCGAATGCGTGCTCGACCACGCCGCCCCCGGCGAAGCCGACGTGCTGGTGATCGACCTAGCACCCGGCCGGGCCCTGCCGGCGGCCGGCGCCCTGCCGCGCCTGGTGCTGTCCGACGACCCGGCGATGGCCGCCGACCAGGCGCTCGCCGGCGTGCTGCCTCGGGCCAGCTCGGCGCGCCGCGTCGCCGCCGCCGTCGCCGCCCTGGCCGAGGGGCTGGTGGTGCGCGCGCCCGCTCACCTGGCGCCGCCGGAGATGGCGGCCGCCGACGGCACGCCCCCCGCCCCACCGCCGGCGCTGACCCCGCGCGAGCGGGAAATCCTCGGCCTGCTCGGCGAGGGCCTGCCCAACAAGGCGATCGCCCGCCGCCTCGGCATCTCGGCCCACACCGTCAAGTACCATCTCGAGGCGGTGTTCGCGAAACTCGCCGCGCGCAGCCGCGCCGAGGCGCTCGCCCAGGGCCTGCGCCACCGCCTCGTCCAGCTCTGAGACGGCGCGCTGGCCCTGCCTCCGCCCCGGCGCGAGCTGCCGTCCGAGAAGCTGCCGCTGCTGCTGCGCTCGGCGCGGCGCGTGGCGGCGATCGCCGCCGTGCTGGTGGTGCTCTGCCTCGGCCTGCTCTACGGCCTCGTGCTCGACCAGGAGCGCGGGCTGGCCATCCGCGATGCCCGGCTGGTCACCGGCACCATCGCCACCGCCCTGGCGGCACAGACCACCGCTTCGCTGCGCGCCGTCGATGCCCTGCTGGCCGAGCCGCCCGATCACGATGACGGCGCCGCGCCGGCGTTGAGCGCGCGCGTCGTCGGCCGGCGCGCGCTGCGCACCCTGCTCTACACCGACACGGACGGGCTGGTGCGCGAAAGCTCCGATCCCGCCCTGCGCGGCGCCGATCTTGGTCGCCAGCCCTGGTTCGCCCCGCTGCTGCACGGTGCCGCCGGGCTGGTGGTGGGCCTGCCCCTGCACGAAGGCGGCCATTGGCGCCTGCCGCTCGCCCGGCGCCATGCCGATGGCCGCATCGCCGTGGCGCTGATCGACCCGCAGGCCCTGCTCGGCGCGGTGCAGGCCACCGGCAGCCAGCTCGGCCTGGACATCCGCCTCGATCTCGAGCGGCCGGCC
>JAGXAV010000313.1 GCA_018971455.1 Rhodospirillales bacterium | reverse complement strand
CTGGCCCTTGGCACGGCGAGCGGCGGCGGCGTGCTGCCCGGCATCGCGGCGACGCTGGCGCTCTACAGCAGCGGCGACATCACCGAGACAGGCAGCGGCGCGCTGACCGTCACAAGCCTCGCCACCGCCGCCGGCATCCTGCCGGGCGCCGCCTCGGCTGGGTCGCTCGCGGCGGTGTCGCTGAGCGGCAGCAACCTGATCGGCCAGCTTGGCGCTGCGGCGACCGCCGGAGCCTTCACCACCGCCAGCCCGCTTGCCGCCGACCTGCTGGCGAGCGGCAGCATCCGGCTTGCCGACGCGCTCGACCTCACCATCCCCGCCGGCACGACCTTGCAGGCCGGCAACGATCCCGGTGCGGCGGTGCACGCGGCGGGCGCCTTCGAGACGCTCGAACTCACCTCGCTCGGCACCGGGCCGGGTGCGACCGGCCGCCTGACGGTCAACGGCACGGCGCAAGCCGGCACCGACGCCGCCGGCGTCGTCCAGGTGGGGGGCGACGTGATTCTGAACGCCGGCACCTCCGGCACCACGGGCGTGCTGACCGTCGCGGGCAGCGTGCTGGCCGAACCCGGTCTGGGCAGCGGGCAGATCAGCCTGGGTGCGGGGGCCAGCCTCGTCATGTCCGGCCTCGTCGGCGGCAACGCGACGGCTGCGGCCCGCAGCGTCATGCTGGCGGCCAATGGCGGGTCGATCAGCGAGACCGGCACCATCCTGGCCGGCACGCTCTACGGCTATGCCGGGCAGTCGATCAACCTCGCCGGCGCCTCGCCCACAGCCAACCGGATCGGCGTCATCACCGGCCTCTACAGCAACCTCAACGGCGCCGCCGATGTGGTCGGGGGCACGCCGTACGGGCTGGTGCTGCATGACGGCAGCGCCCTGACGATCACCGGCGAGGTCGCCGATTTCGCGACCGTCGGCACCGGTCTGGCGATCGCCGTCGCCGCACCCGGCACCGCCGGCCTGGCGGCGGCCGATCTCAGCTTCGCCGACATCTATGCCGGCGGGGGGGCGGTCAATCTGCAAGCCACCGGCAATATCATCGAGCAGGCGGGCGGCAACCTGACCGCCGGCACGCTGACCGGCCAGGCGGGGCTGATGCCTGACAGCGCCGGGGGCGTGGCCCCGGGTACCCTGCCGAGTGCGGGCGCGCCGCTGCCGTCGGTCGCCGTCGCCGGGGCCACGCTGGACCAGGCCAACCAGCTCGGCACGCTCGCCGCCTTCACCACCACCGGCAATTTCTCGCTGACCAACGCCAACAGCCTGCAGGTGACGGGGCCGGTGCTGGCCGGCGCCTCCGCCGGCACCGGCCCGGCTGCGGCCGCCATCACGCTGACCACCGGCACGCTGACCGTGGCCGGCCCGATCGAGGCCGGCTTCGCCATTGCCGGATATCAGACCGGCAACGTCACGCTGCGCGCCGGCAGCGCCACGGCGCAGGGGGCGATCGATATCGCCGCAGCCGGCGGTGTCGGCGCCCAGGGAGGTGCGACGGGCGGCACCGCGCTGCTCATCGCCGGGGTCAACGGCGACCCGACCGCGAGCGGAGCCACCTACAACACCGGCTGCCTGACCTGCACCATCACCATCGCCGGCAGCATCGCGCCCCAGGCGCAGCAATCGGCGATGACGACCATCGGTCTCTACGCGCCGGGCAATATCGGCGAGACCGGGCGGATGAGTGCCACCACCCTGCAGGGCCAGGCCGGCGTGGCGCCGAGCGGGGCCGGCAGCGGCCAGCTTTCCGGCGCCAGCCTCGCCGGCGCCACGCCCGGCAGCAATCTGATCGGCACGCTTGCCGGCTTCCTGTCCAGCGGCGGCTTCACGCTCGACAGCGGGACCGCGCTGACCATCGCCGGCCCGGTCACGACCGGCACGGCGAGCACTGCTGCGGCGGGTGCGGCCACGCTCAACGCCAGCATCGCCTCCACCGGCGCGCTGGTCGTCGGCGGCACCATCGCCGTGGGGACGGCGCCGAGCGGCATTTCGGCGGGCGGCAATCTGACGCTGGCCGGCAGCAGCATCGCCATCGACGGCAGCGTGATTGCGAGCCGCGGGGCCAATGGCGGCGGCGGGCTCGTCACCAATGCCGGCGGCGCCGTGACCGAGCCGGGCAGCATCACCGCGGCCAGCCTCGCCGGCACTGCGGCCAGCGCCGATTTCACCGGCGCCTCGGCCGCCGCCAACAGCATCGCCACCCTTGCCGGCTTCACCACCACCACGGGCGATTTCCTGCTGCAGGACGGGATGGCGCTGACAGTGACCGGCCCGCTCGCCTCCGCGGGCGCGCTGACGCTGACCGACCACGGCCTGCTGACCATCGCCGGCCCGCTGGACGCCACCGGCCTCGTCACGCTCAGCGGCGATCTCGGCATCAGCCAGACCGGCGGCACCATCGCCGGCAGTTCGGCGACGCTGACCGCCAGCGGCGGCAACATCAGCCAGACCGGCGGCACGATCGCCAGCACGACCGGCCCGATCAGCCTTGTCTCGGCCGGCGGGCTGACGGTCTCCAATATCGTCAGCACCAGCGGAGCGATCAGCCTGACGGCGCAGAACGGCGCCGTCACGCAATCCGCCGGCACGCTCTCGGGCGCCGCGCTCACGCTCACCTCCACCGGCGGGGGCATCAGCCAGGCCGCCGGCGGGACGATGACCGCGACCGGAACGATCGCGCTGAATTCGGCCACCGGCGTCACGCTCGCGGGCAACACCAGCGGCGGCGGCGCGGTGGGGGTCACCGCGCAGAACGGCGCCATCGATCTCGTGAGCGGAACCCTCTCGGGTGCGCCGCTCACGCTGACATCGACCGGCGGCGGCATCGCGCAATCCGCCGGCGAGGTGGCCGGCGGCACGGGCGTCGCGATGAATTCCAGCGCCGGCATCGTGCTGGCCGGCCGCGTCAACACGCCGGGCACGCTCGGCCTGGTGGCGCAGAACGGCGTCATCACCGAGACCAGCAATGGCGCGAATACCGGGGCGGTCACGGCCGGCCTGCTGACCGGCTCGGCGAGCGGCTCGGTGGCGCTCGACAACACCAGCCCTGGCAACGCCATCGCCGCCCTGGGCAGCTTCACCACCGGCGGCAGCTTCACGCTGATCGACGGCGCCAACCTGGTCATCACCGGGCCGCTGCAAGCCGCCACCGGCATCGTGTTGAGCAGCCCGTCCGCCGGCATCACCCAGAGTTCGGGCGCCATCAGCTCGGCCGCCGGCAATATCAGCGTGGCCGCCGGCGGGGCGTTCGTGCAGGGCGCCGGCGCCAGCATCACCGCCCGCGACCCGGCGGCCAACATCTCGATCAGCGGGGCCGGCGGCGTGGCGGTGGGCGGCAGCCTTGCCACCAGCGGCGGCGCCACCAGCGTGACGCTGGCTAGCTCCGGCGGCGATGTCACGCAGACCGTCGCCGGCGGGCTGACCGGCGGCATCAAGACGGCGCTGCTCAACGTCACCGCCGGTGGGAATGTGGCCCTCACCAACCAGGCCGCCAATAATTTCGCCCTGCTCGGCACCGCCACGGCGGGCAATGGCTCGGCCGCCGTCTCCGACGCGGCCAGCCTTACGGTCAACGGCCCGGTCACCGGGCAGACCGGGGCGGCCTTGTCGAGCGGCGGA
>JAGXAV010000312.1 GCA_018971455.1 Rhodospirillales bacterium | reverse complement strand
GGCACGCTCGCGGATTATCCCGCCGGCGGGATGGCCGCCCCCGATGCCATCATCGACGTGCCTTGCGACATCTGGATTCCGGCGGCCCGGCCGGATGTGCTGCGCGCCGACAATGTGGCGCGCCTGCAGGCCCGGCTGGTGGCGCAAGGCGCCAATATTCCCGCAACGCCCGAGGCCGAGGCCGCGCTGCACGCGCGCGGCGTGCTGGTTCTGCCCGATTTCATTGCCAATGCCGGTGGCGTGATCTGTGCTGCCGTGGAGTATCGCGGCGGCACCGAAGCCACCGCCTTTGCGGCAATCTCCGAGAAGATCGGCCGCAACACGCGCGAGGTTCTCGAACAGGTGGACCGCACGCACGACCTGCCGCGCAGCGCCGCCGCGGCGCTGGCGCGGCAGCGGATCAGCCAGGCTTCAAGCTACCGGCGATGGAGGACATCATGATGGTGCGACTGGTTGCAATGCTGCTGGCGGCCGGCCTGCAATCCGCGGCCGCACAGGAGCTTGGCGACGCCGCCATGGGCCACCAGCTCGCAACGACATGGTGCAGCGCCTGCCATGTGGTGGCGCCGGATCAGGCGCACGCGATGGTGGACGGCACGCCGACGTTCAGCGCGATCGCCGCCATGAAATCGACCACCGTTTTGTCCCTGCGCGTGTTCCTGCAGACGCCGCACGGCAAGATGCCGAACCTCCAGCTCAGCCGCAACGAGACCGACGATCTCATCAGCTACATACTAAGTCTGCGCAAAAAATGATCCGGCGGCGAGCTATGGCTTGAAGGCAGGTGTGCCATTTTTCTCCATCGATTTCGCCTGTTCTCCCTGTTCGGCTTCGAGGTCAGCATCGATGCCTCGTGGCTGCTGCTCGGCGTTCTGATCGCCTGGACTCTGGCGGAGGCGGTGTTTCCGGCGCTGTCGCCCGGGCTGGCGGCGGCGAGCTACTGGACCATGGGCATCGCCGCGACCGGCGGGCTGCTTCTGTCGATCGTGTTCCACGAGACGGCGCATGCGCTGGTGGCGCGGCATTACGGCATCCCGATGCGCGGGATAACGCTGTTCATCTTTGGCGGCGTCGCCGAAATGGCGGCCGAGCCGAGGCGCCCGCGCGATGAGCTGCTGATGGCTGCGGCCGGCCCGGCCGCGAGCCTGGCGCTGGCCGTGCTGCTGGATGGATTGTCCGCGGCCGCCCTCGCCGCCGGCGCCCCCGCCGCCATCGCCGGCGTGGCGGGGTACCTGGCACTGCTCAACGGGATGCTGGGCATTTTCAACCTGATCCCGGCCTTTCCGCTGGATGGCGGGCGGATCCTGCGGGCCGCTCTCTGGGCCTGGCGGGGTGACCTGGAATGGGCGACGCGCCTTGCCGCGGGCGCCGGCACCGCGTTCGGCACGCTGCTGATAGTGCTCGGCCTGATCGGCGTGCTGGAGGGCGACTTCATCGGCGGGCTGTGGCGGTTCCTCATCGGCCTGTTCGTCAATGCCGCCGCCTCGGCGAGCTATGGCGAGACGGTGGCGCGCCGGCTGCTCGCCGCGATCCCCGTCTCGCGGGTGATGAACCCCGATCCGATCACGGTCTCGCCGCAGCTTTCGGTGCAGGCATTTTTCGATGATTACGTCTATCGCTATCACCATCGCTGGTTCCCGGTGATGGATGGCCCCACCGTGCTCGGCAGTGTTGCCACGCAGCAGGCGGTGGCGCTGGAGCGGAGCCTCTGGCCGGGCGTGCCGGTCGGCGAGGTGATGCGCCCGTTGACCGCCGAGGATGTCATCGAGCCCGAGACGGATGCCTACACGGCGCTGCAAAAAATGCGCGGCGGGGGAGCGGGGCGGCTGGTCGTGCTGCGCGATGGCGTGCTGCTTGGCATCGTCTCCTCGCGCGACCTCCTGGGGGTGCTGGCGCTCGAGCAGGTTCTGCACGACCGCATGCCGAGAGACCGTGGCCGGGTGGTGCCGCGATGACGCCGGAAGCCGCCGCGGCCCTCGCGCGGATGGACCGGCATCTGCAGGATACGACGCCGGCGACGCCCTGCGTGGTCATCGACCTCGCGACGGTGCGGGCACGGTTCGCCGCGTTGCAGGCCCTGCTGCCGGATGCACGCATCCTCTACGCGGTGAAGGCGAATCCGGCCGCGCCGGTGATCGCGGCGCTCGCGGCGCTGGCCTGCGCGTTCGACCTAGCCAGCGCCGGCGAGATCGACCGCTGCGTGGGACTCGGCATCGGCGCTGACCGCGTCTGTTTCGGCAATACCATCAAGCGCGAGAGCGATATCGCCCGCGCCCATGCGCTCGGGATCGACCTCTTCGCCTTCGACAGCGCGGGAGAGCTCGACAAGCTGGCGCGCGCCGCTCCGGGGGCGCGGGTGTTCTGCCGGATTTCGGTGCATGGCAGGGGGGCCGAGTGGCCGCTGACCCGCAAATTCGGCTGCGCGCCGCGCATGGCGACGGAGCTTCTGGTGCTGGCCCGGGCGCGCGGGTTGCGCCCGGTGGGCCTGTCCTTCCATGTCGGGTCGCAGCAGGTCGATCCCAATCAGTGGGCGATCGCCATCGGCACGGCGGCCGAGGTGTTCCGCGCCTGCCGGCGTGGCGGTGTGGCTCTCGAATTGCTGAATATCGGCGGCGGGCTGCCGGCGCAGTACCGCACGCCGGTGCCGCCGCTCACGGTCTACACGGCGACGATCCTTGCCGCACTGCACCGGCATTTCGGCGGATCGCAGCCGGCGCTGATGGTCGAGCCCGGCCGCTACATGGTCGGCGATGCCGGCATGCTGCGCAGCCAGGTTCTGCTCATTGCCCGACACGGCAATCACGATGATCGGCGCTGGGTGTATCTGGATGCCGGGCGCTACAACGGGCTGGCGGAGACGCAGGGCGAGAGCATCCGCTACCGCCTGCGCACGCCGCATGACGGCACCGCGGCCGAGCCGGTGATCCTGGCCGGACCAACCTGCGACAGCACCGACATCATCTACGACCGCGCAGGCTATACGCTGCCGCTCGCGCTCGCGATCGGCGACAGCGTGGATTTCCTGAGTGCGGGGGCCTACACGGCCAGCTATGCATCGGTGGAGTTCAACGGCTTCCCGCCGCTGGCGACCTATTGCCTATGACACGCACCCCTTCACCGGACCGCGCCATGCGCATCGTGATCCTGGGTGCGGCCGGGCGCGACTTTCACAATTTCAACGCGGTCTATCGCGACGATCCGGCGAGCTGCGTCGTCGCCTTCACGGCGGCGCAGATCCCCGGCATCGCCGATCGCCGTTACCCGGCGGAGCTGGCCGGGCCGCGCTACCCGGCCGGTATCCCGATCGTCGCCGAGGAGCGCCTGGAGGAGATTTGCCGCGCGGAGCGGGTGGACCAGGTGGTTTTCGCCTACAGCGACGTGCCGCATGCCCATGTGATGCATCTCGCCTCGCGCGCCCTGGCGGCCGGCGCCGATTTTTCGCTGCTCGGGCCGCGGCGCACCATGCTGACGGCCGCGCGCCCGGTGATCGGCGTCAGCGGGCTGCGCACCGGCTGCGGCAAGTCGCCCATTTCGCGCGGGCTGGGCGGCCATCTGCGCAAGGCGGGCCGGCGCGTGGCGGTGATCCGCCATCCAATGCCGTACGGCAACCTGGCGCTGG
>JAGXAV010000311.1 GCA_018971455.1 Rhodospirillales bacterium | reverse complement strand
TGGCGGTGGCAATGCCCTCCACCACCGCGCCACGAATCAGAAACGGCAGCGCGAGCGCCGGCAGCGCATGAAGCAGGGCGCGCATCACCCGAGGCATCGGCACGCGCGCCGGGCGATCGCCCTCCTGGTCCTGCCCCGCCCGCCAGCGCGCCACCAGCGCAATCACCACGGCCAGCACCAGGCCCGGCAGGATGCCGGCGGTGAACAGGGCGGCGATCGACACCCCGGTGACCGAGGAGATCGCGATCAGCACGATCGATGGCGGAATCGTCTCGCTCATCGCGCCGGAAGCGGCGAGGAGGGAGATCAGCTCGCCATCCTTCATGCCGCGCTTGCGCATTTCGGGAAACAGCACCGGAGCGACCGCGGCCATGTCCGCGGTTTTCGAGCCGGAAATCCCCGAGACCAGCAGAATCGCGCCGATCAGCACGTAGGACATTCCGGCCCGCACATGCCCCAACAGCGCCGCGAGGAAGCCGACCATCACGCGCGCCATGCCGGACGCCTCGACCAGCTGGCCAAGAAAGACGAAAAGCGGCACCGCGAGCAGCACCAGGCCGCTCATGCCCTCATCCATCCGCCCGACCACGACGGCGAGCGGCGTGGTCGTCGTGGTGAGCAGGTAGGCGGTGGTGGCCAGGCTGAATCCGAAGGCGATGGGCACGCCGGCGGCGACGGCGAGCCCCAGCAGGCCGATGAAGAACACCACCAGCGCCCAGTTGCCGAGTGCCACGAGCCAGGGTGCTCCGAAAGCCAGCGCCGCGGCGCCGAGGCCCAGCACAAGCGCCACGCCGAGCAGATCCCGCCAGCGATGGCGGCCCAGTTGCAGCAGGCTGCTCAGCAGCGCCAGCGCGCAGCCCACCGGCATCGCAGCACCGCGCACCATGCCCGACCAGCCCAGCGCCGGCGTTTCCACGAAACTCTGATCCTGCAGATAATTCAGGCTCGGCAGCAGGATCAGCGCGAGGAACAGCCCCACCGAGCCGATTCCCAATGCCTCCAACCATTGCCGCGCGCGCGGCGACAGCGATGCCACGAAGAATGTCAGCCGCATATGCGCCGAACGCTGCACCGCGATGACGGCACCCAGCATCGCCAGCCAGAGGAACAGGATCGAGGCGAGTTCGTCGGACCAGATGATCGGGTGGTCGAACACCGCGCGGGCGAGGATGCCGATGAACAGGATCAGCATCTCCGCCGTCAACACGGCGGCGGCGGCGGCTTCCACCGCCCCGCACAGCCAGCGCTCGATGCCCGCCGGCCGCTGGCAGCTCAGCGGCCCGGCCTCGAGAGCCGTGGAACTCACCCCAGCGCCCCGACCGCGTTCTCCAGCATGCGCCAGTTCTCGGCACCGAACTTGCCGCGCCATTCCTTGTAGAACCCGGCCTGCGCCAGCGCCTTGCGGAAGGCCGGGCGATCGACCGTATTGAAGCTCATGCCCTTGGCCGTCAGCTGCGCTTTCAGCGTGGCGTCCAGGGCCGCGTTGTCGGCGCGCTGCTCGACCATGGCGCGGTCGAATTCCTGGTGCAGCATCTGCTGCAGATCGGCGGGCAGCGCCGAGACCGAGCGGCGGTTGCCGAGCAGCCAGAACGAATCCCAGATATGGCTGGTTTCGGCGACGTGCTTCTGCACCTCGTAGAGCTTGCCGGCATCGATGGTGACCAGGCCGTTCTCCTCCCCGTCCACCAGGTGGGTCTGCAGGGCGGTATAGAGCTCGTTGAAGTTGATCGAGGTCGGGTTGGCGCCGAGCGAGGTGAAGAGCGAGGTGAAGATCGGCGAGACCGGGACGCGGATGCGGTAGCCCTTGAGGTCGCCCGGCGCCGCGATCGTGGTGGCGGACGAGGTGATCTGGCGGATGCCGTTATCCCCCGGCTTGGCCATCACCAGCATGCCGCTCTTTTCGATCTCCCCGCGGATATGGGAGCCGAGCGCGCCGTCCATGCTCTTCCAGATATTGTCCGCATTGTTGAAGGCGAAGCCGACATTGTTCAAGGCCGCCACCGGCGCCACGGTCGAGAGCACGGAGCCGGCGATATTGAGGAAATCGACGCCGCCATTGCGGATCTGCGACAGCAGATCGGTGTCCGAGCCGAGCTGGCTGGCCGGGAAGAAGCGGATGGCGAGGCGTCCTCCGCTCGCCTTCTGGATGCGGCCGATGGTCTGCTCAAGCCGGGTGTTGATGGGCTGGCCGATCGATTGGCCGGTGGCCAGCTTCAAGGTGAACTGGGCCGCGCGCGAGCGGGCGGAGCCGATGGCGACGAGCGGCAGCGCAGCAAGCAGCGATCGCCGGGCAATGGCGTGGGAATGGCGCATGCGTTTTCTCCCTTAGGCGTTTTCGTCGATGCGAGCGGCGAGCCGCCCACCGGGCCTTTTGTTGGACCCTTGCCCGATGACACTAGAAAGCGGCGTCTTGAAGCTCAATCCAGTTTATATTATTGATCAATTAGAAAATCTAAGGAGTTCGCCATGCAGATTCCGCTGCGCGCCATCGGCGTGTTTCACGCCGCGGCCCGGTGCGGCAGCATCTCGCGCGCGGCGGAGGAGCTTGGCGTCACGCCCTCGGCGGTGAGTCAGCAGATCCAGACGCTGGAGGTTCAGCTCGGCACCGCGCTGATGGTCAAGGCGGGACGGGGCGTGGCGCTGACCGAGGCGGGCGAGCGCTATTTCGAGCTGATCGGCGATGAGATCGAGCGCATTTCCGATGCCACCAACCATATTCGCGGCTTTCGCGCCGTCACCACGCGGAACATCCGCGCAACACCCACCCTGGCCACCAAGTGGCTGCTGGGCCGGCTGCCCGGCTTTCTGGACGGCAATCCGGGATTGGAGGTGCATCTCGACGGCACCAATGAGCCCACCGATTTTTCCAAGGAGGGCGTCGATCTTGAAATCCGCCACGGCGAGGGCCGCTGGCCGGGCCTGTTCGTCGAAGGCCTGGCGGAGGAATGGTTCCTGCCGGTGTGCGCGCCGGGCTACTGCCCGGCCGCCAGCCTGTCGGCCGCCGAACTCGGGCGCCACCGGTTGATCCATTCGGTGAAGTCTCAGGTGCAATGGGGCACCTGGTTCCAGATCGCCGAGGCCGTGCCGGGCGAGACGCCGCGCCGGGTTCTGTTCGATCGCAGCCATATGTCGATCGACGCGGCGGCCGGCGGGATGGGCATTGCGCTGGAGAGCACGCTGATGATGTGGCGCGAACTGCGGGAGGGCGCGCTCGTCTGCCCGGTGCGCGACCCGCCCGCCATCTGCCGCACCACGCAATGGCTGGTCTGCCCGCGCGAGCATCTGCGTCATCGCAAGGTGCAGGCATTCCTCGCCTGGCTGCGGGCCGAGCGCGACGCATGGGCGCTGGAGGGGCACCGCCATGAAATTTAGTTTTACTAATATATTGCGCCATATTTCTGCATAGAACTTCACAAACCCCACCACTACCCTGCCTGGCACGAGCAGGCGCAGGCCGCGCGGCTCCAACGATCTTCGGCGGCGCCGATGGCGCGCCGGCCAGAACAGGGAAACGTCCATGAATCTCTCCTCTCTGCTGCAGCAGCGTCTGGCCGCCGGGCGCCCGGTGCGCGTCGGCCTCATCGGGGCCGGCAAGTTCGGCTCGATGGTGCTCGCCCAGGCGCAGCG
>JAGXAV010000310.1 GCA_018971455.1 Rhodospirillales bacterium | reverse complement strand
CAGCATCCAGGTGATGAACCCGGTCTCGCGCGCGGTGGTGCTGGCCGAGCTCATCGGCACCGATCGCGTGCGGGTGCAGCCGGGCAGCGCGCCGCTGCGCCCGGCCGATGGGCGGTCCCTGCGCTACAGCGGCGGTTTCCAGGGGCTCGTACGATGAGGCCGCGCTGGGTGCTGCTGCTGCCCGCGCTGCTCTCCGGGCCGCTGGCGGGTTGCGGGACGTTGCAGCGCCTGTCGGAAATCGGCCGCCCGCCGCGCATGACGCAGGCGAGCGACCCGACCCGGGCGCCGGGCTACCGGCCGCTCTCCATGCCCATGCCGGCCGCCCAGACCGCCGCCCCCAAGGCCGACGCGCTGTGGCGCACCGGCAGCCGCGCCTTCTTCAAGGACCAGCGCGCGGCGGCCGTGGGCGACATCGTGACGGTGCTCGTCAACATCACCGACAGCGCGGTGCTGCAGAACAACACCAGCGCCACGCGCAACGGCAATGAAAGCCTCGGCGTGCCCAATCTTTTCGGGCTGGAGGCGGCGATCCCGCATATTCTGGCCCATGCCAGCCCGACCAGCCTGGTGGCGGCGACCAGCGCCAACGGCAACACCGGCACCGCCCAGCTCAAACGCAACGAGACGGTGCAGCTGAGCCTCGCCGGCGTGATCACCCAGGTGCTGCCGAACGGCAATCTGGTGGTCGCCGCCCATCAGGAGGTGCGGGTGAACAGCGAATTGCGCGAGTTGCAGGTCTCCGGCGTCATCCGCCCGCAGGACATCGCCAGCAACAACACCGTGCAGTCCAATCGCCTCGCCGAGGCGCGCATCTCCTATGGCGGGCGCGGCCAGCTGACCGACGTGCAGACGGCGCGCTGGGGCCAGCAGGCGATGGACATCCTGCTGCCGTTCTGAGCGCGGCGGCCGGGGGGCCGGGCCCCGGGTCGCTTGCTGGCCGGGTGGGCGCGCTCTAGATTTCGGCCGCAAACGCCGGAAGGGAACACGCCATGGCCGAGGCCTTCATCTGCGACTTCACGCGCACGCCGATCGGCCGCTATGCCGGCGTGCTGAAGGATGTGCGCGCCGACGATCTGGCGGCCCACCCGCTGCGCGTTCTGCGCGAGCGCAATTCCGGCGTCGACTGGGCGGCGCTGGATGATTGCTACATGGGCTGCGCCAACCAGGCCGGCGAGGACAACCGCAACGTCGCCCACATGGCGACCCTGCTGGCCGGCTATCCGGTCGAGGTGCCGGGGGCCACGGTCAATCGGCTCTGCGGCTCCGGCCTCGACGCCGTGGGCACGGCGGCGCGCGCCATCCGCGCCGGCGAGGCCGAGCTGATGCTGGCCGGCGGGGTGGAGAGCATGACGCGGGCTCCCTTCGTCATGGGCAAGGCCGGCGAGGCGTTCAGCCGCGCGGCCGAGGTGTACGACACCACCATCGGCTGGCGCTTCGTCAACGGCATGATGAAGACGATGTACGGCACCGACAGCATGCCGGAAACCGGCGAGAACGTCGCCGAGGCCTATCAGGTGTCGCGCGCCGACCAGGACGCCTTCGCCTGGCGCAGCCAGCAGAAATGCAAGGCCGCCCAGGAAGCCGGCTTCTTCAGGGGCGAGATTTCTCCGCTGACCCTCAAGACCCGCAAGGGCGAGGTGGTGATCGAGACGGACGAGCATCCGCGCGGCGACACCACCATGGAGATGCTGGCCAAGCTGAAGACCCCGTTCCGCAATCCCGGCACGGTCACCGCGGGCAATGCCTCCGGCGTCAATGACGGCGCGGCGGCGCTGATCCTGGCCAGCGAGGCGGCGGCGCGGCGGCATGGCCTGACGCCGAGGGCGCGGGTGGTGGCCATGGCGACCGCCGGGGTCGAGCCGCGGGTGATGGGGATCGGCCCGGCGCCGGCGGTGCGCAAGCTGCTGGCGCGCACCGGCCTCAGCATCGGCGAGATCGACCTCATCGAGCTGAACGAGGCGTTCGCGAGCCAGGGCCTAGCGGTGCTGCGCCAGCTCGGCCTGCCCGACGATGCCGAGCACGTCAATCCGCATGGCGGAGCGATCGCGCTGGGGCATCCGCTCGGCATGTCGGGCGCGCGCCTGGCGATGACCGCGGTGAGCGCGCTGGCGGCGCGCGGCGGAAAGCGGGCGATCGCCACCATGTGCATCGGCGTCGGCCAGGGCATCGCGGCCCTGATCGAGCGGGTGTAGCCCAAGGCCCCCCTTCCCGGGCGACCGGGAAGGGGCGGCGGCCTCAATCGTCGCGGTGGACGCGTTCCATGCGCTCGTGACGCTCCTGCGCCTCGAGCGAGAGAGTCGCGATCGGGCGGGCTTCCAGGCGCTTGAGGCCGATCGGCTCGCCGCTCTCCTCGCAGTAGCCGTAGCTGCCGGCCTCGACGCGGGCGAGCGCCTGGTCGATCTTAGAAATCAGCTTGCGCGCCCGGTCGCGGGTGCGCAGTTCCAACGCCCGGTCGGTCTCGACGCTCGCGCGGTCGGTGATATCGGCTTCGTGGATGCCACCCTCCGAGAGGCTGGCCAGGGTTCCGTCGGCTTCGCGGAGCAGGTCCGAGCGCCAGCGCAGCAATTTCTGGCGGAAGAACTCGACCTGCATTGGGTTCATGAACTCCTCGGCGTCCGAGGGGCGGTAATCATGCGGCAGTGTGACCATCATGCGTGGCGATCCTGCGTCGTTTCGGCGATCGGAGGACTCGCCTCACGCTCCCCCTTGGCGGGGACGGCGAAACTCTCCCGGCTCGCGGCTCGGGCCGGTGTATAGCCACGTCATCACACTGCGCCAAGGGGTTTGGCGCATTTCTTCAATCATTCACGCGCCGCGACGCGGCGCAGGCATTCACGCGCCGCGGCCCGGCGCAGGCATTCACGCGCCGGGCTGGGGCGTCGGGGGATCCAGACCGTAGCGCGCCAGCTCGACCGCAGCGCGCTGGGCGATCGCGGCCATCACGCCGGCGAGGCGCGGGTCGTGCGCGGCGGGCAGCGCCGCGGCGAGGGCGGCGAGCTGGCGCAGCGGCGCGGCATCGGGGGTCGCGCCGAGCAGCATCAGATGCAGCGAATCGAGGGCCGCGAGGATGGCATGGCCATGGCGGCGGGCGGCGCGGTCGCGCACATCCTCAGCCTCGCCGGCCTGCGCGCCGAGCAGGCCGGCGAGCGTGGCCTCCGATGTCGCCGGAGTGAGCGGGGCCTGCGCGGCCGCGGCGGAATCCGGCAGGGCGAATCCCGGCCGCCCGGGCGCGGCCGGCCCGCGCCCACCCCTGGCCGGCGTGGCGGCGGTGATGCCGGAGATGCCGCTCATCGCCGGGGCGATCCTGCCGCACGGCAGACTCTGCCGGGCAGGCCGATGCGGCGCGGCGCGGAAATCCGTCGGCGGGCGCTGGCACGGGGGTTGCGAAGGTGGGGCGTGGGCATGGCGCGATCCTGCCCGGCAAAGGTTGAGAAGCTCCTACACGCCAGCCGAGAGGCCAGATGCCCGGACCGTCCGCCCGCCCTGCCCTGCCGCCGATGGCCCGATTTCCGATCGCCCGGTTGCCGATCGCCCGGTTGCGGATCGTCGTGGCGCTGATCGCCCTGCTGGCCACCCTGGCCGGTGCGGCCGCGCCGGCACGCGCCCAGGTGCGCATCAAGGACATCGCCGAT